>JAYUCM010000374.1:0-17588 GCA_043740355.1 Acidobacteriota bacterium
CGCGAGGTCGTCGGTCTCGACACCGCTGAACGGGAATCTGTGGCTCAGCTGCTGGGACGCCCGGACGAGCTCCGTCCAGCGCTTGTTCGGGTCCGCGGATGTGCCGAGCGCTTCGCGCGCGACGTCGAGCGGGCGCTGGAGCAGCAGCCGCAAGCTCCCCTGCGCCAGCGACTCCCCGCCGTTCTGGTCGACCCAAGACTGCGCCTTGACGAGGCTGTTCGCTGCGTCCCCCGCCCCGAGCGCCGATCGAAATTGGCCCGCGAGCGCCGGGCTACCCTGGCAGCGCGCGACGTCCTGGCCCACCTGCTTCAGCAAGCCGGTGTACGTCCCGAGGCCGGAATTCAGAAACGTCGACACGCTCGACATCCCCTGCAGCTTTCGATAGAACCCGCCGAAGTACGGATCGGCTGCATCGCCGGCGACGCCTAGGGCGTCGGACGCGGGTTCGAGGACAACGCGCCATTCGCCCGACTGTGCCAACGCCTGGATCCACGCGCCGGGGTCTTCGGGCGGATCCCCCTTCAATCGGAGGGCGCGCAGGTACTGCTCCCACGCCCGCTCGTACGCGGTGCCGAATTCGTCGATCGCCTTCCGGATCTGCGAATCCTTCGTCGCCTTCTGGGACTGGGGCAGCCCCTTCGCGTATTCGATCTCCTCCGCCTGCTCGGTCTTCTTGCGGTCCAGGGCGTCCTGGTTGTAGCCGGCGGGAACGCCCCCGCCGCGAGAGAAGTATTTGAGCCCACCGCTGTCGGACGGGACGGGCGCCGGGCGGCCGCCGCCCGTGGGGCGGGTGGCCGGCCGCGCCCCGCCGCCTGCCGGAACGATTGCGGCCTTCTTGACGAGGTCGCCGCTGAGGTCGCGCTCGTGAACGCACTCGACCAAACGGTAGCTGCGGGAGAGCTTGAAAAGCGGGGCCGCGTCGACGCTTCCAGTCCGCTCGAGACTCGCGCGGCACGTGTCGTTGAACTGGCTCACCTTGTCGGCGATCGCTGTTTGCTGCTTCTTCAGGTCGGCATCCTGGGCGTCCAGCGTTGTGTGCACCGCGGATTTGCTCTTTTGATCCACAACGCTCTGGCACTGCTTGACGAGCTCGTCTTGGCGACCGACGTAGTAGTCCTTCATCGACGGGATGACTTCCTTTTCGAACGTCTCGAAGCACTGCTCGGACGTCCTCCCCGGGAGGCTGATCTCGCGGAGACTCTCGAGCGCCTCGTCGGAGCCGGACTCCACGCCGTGGAGCTCGCGGAGGTCCGTCTTGAGGCGCTGCAGGTTGGAGTTCAGCCGAGCCAGATCGCGCTCTCCGAAGTTCAGAATGTCCCGCACCAGCTTGTCGCAGCGCCGAATCTCGTTGGGCGTCCCCGGGGCGGCGCAGACGTCCTGGAAGCCGATGTAGCGCTTGATCGCCGAGGTCGAGCCCATGTCGGCGGTTCCCTTCCGGAGGGCCTCGGCAACCGTCGGGAGGTCGAACCCTTCGAGCAGGTTCTTCTGTGTCGGGCCGTTCCGGATCAAGTGCTCGAACTGCTGCACGAGGAGCTGGCGTGCTTCGGCCGCCTGTTGCGGACCGAGCCCGCTCCAGATCCCCTCGAATCCTTTCAAGTCATCGCCGTACTCGACGAGGTTGCCCTGACGCAGCCAAACCACGCTGTAGAACGCGTCGGCCCGAGTGGCGAAATCGTGCCCCGGATCGAGGGCGATCGCCTGCGCGCGTTGAAACGTCGGGCGGAGCACGCGGGTCTGCAGCTCGTCCCTGAAGACCCTGAACGTCTCGCTCGCGAGCTCCCCCGGCTGGCGCATGCCCAGGCCGCGGAAGAGCGTGAACCCGGTCATCTTTTCGTGATAGCGCCGGATGCGATCGATCCCCTGCAAGGCCTCGAGCGCGTCGGACGAAACGTTGTCCCTCGTCGCAAGCTCAGAGACGATGTGCGGGATTTCCGCGGCCGCATCGCGGTAAATGGAGCGATTCCAGAAAAACGAGATCAACGCGAAGAAGAGCAGCAACGCGGCGATCGTCGCGGGCAGGAAGGCGGCGAGCACGGTGTCGCGCCGGCGCCTCAACCAGTGTCCCGCGGTTCTGGAGACGAGCCCCTCGTCGCCGACCATGAGCGTTCGGAACATCTCGAGCAGGAAGTAGCTTCGCTTCGCCTCGGTTTCCGTCGAGGCGGACGGCGCCGCGCGGACCCCCAGGTTGCGCGCGAGCTGCGCCATCGCCTGCCCGAGCGGCGCGCCCTCGCCCTGCGTGGCGCTCGTGAAGTAAAACCCGCGAAACACGGGCGTCTCGTGGTACGGATCGCTCTGGAACAGCGCCTCGGCGAATTCGACCAGCGGATCTTCGAGGCGGCGGAACTCCTCGGTGAAGAAGAAAAGGCGGCGCACCGCGGTCGCCGATGCCGTGCGCGCGAGGATCTCGAGGCGGATCGCCTGCATCCGCTTGAGCACGCGGCCGAACGCCTTGCGGATCGACCCGATCGCCTCCCGATCGTTCGGATCGGGGTGGCTCCATCCGAAGATCTGGTGCTTGCGATTCGCCGGCAGCCCCTTGAAGAAATCCACGAACCCGTCCACGAGATCGGTCTTGCTGACCAACAGGTAGACCGGGAACCGGAACTTCAGCTCGTCGTGGATCAGGTCGATCACTTCGCGGACGTGGGCCGCCTGCTCGGCCAGCTCGTCCGCCGACTTGCTGAGGAGATCGTCGGCGGGAACGACGACGACGAGCCCATCCAACGGCCGGCGGCCTCGGTGACGCCTCAGGAGCCGCAACAGCTCCGTCCAGTTCTTCCCGCCTTCGTCGGACACCCCCTCCTGGACCCACTTCCCCGGCGTGTCCAGGAAGATCATCTCGTTCGTGAAGAACCAGTCGGCGGTGAACGTGCCCCCCGCGCCCTTCACCCAGTCCTTGCGCACGGGAAGGCTGAGCCCGGAGTTCTTGATGGCGAAGGTCTTGCCCCCTTGGGGCCGGCCCATCACCAGGAGCCACGGCAGCTCGTAGATCGCGTTGCGCCCCGTTCCGGCGCGGCGGAGCATCGCCAGCGCCTCCGACATGTCCTTCCGGATGCGCGCCAGCGCCTGCGCGTCGACCCCTTCGCCGCCGCCTTCGACCAGCTTCTTTTCGAGCGCGCGCGTGCGCAGCGTGACGATGAGCCAGATGATCAAGATGACGAGCAGGACGACCGCGAACGTGCCCAGCGAGTACCAGAGCACTTCGAGCGGCGTCTTGATCGTGTGGGACACGAGCAAGAGCAGGCCGACGAGCTGCGCGACGAAGGCGGCGAGCGGCGGCCAGGCCCATTTCGTCCAGCGCATGATGAAGGCGCCGATCGCCAACGCGAGCCAGAGCAACGCGACGAGGCACGGCCAGAGCCAGAAGAACACGCCGGCGGAGATCAGCCCACCCTTGTAACCGGCCGTCGTGGCCCCCAGCGCAACGCCGGCGACCGATGCGGGGAGGATGAGGCCGACGAGGCGTCCCTTCATCGCATCACCTGAGAGACGGTGACGGCCTTGAGCTGCTTGGCCGGCTCGTCGGGGGCGTTGTGCGCAGCCCAGAGGAGGAGCGCGTACACGATCACGGCCAGCGCCACGACGCCGAAGCTCGCGGTGATCCACCACTTCGGTGGCGGCGGGACGTCGTCCATGAGCGGCTGGGCCGGCTCATAGGCCTCGGGGAACAGCTCCTCGACGTTGTCGAGCGGCGTCGGATGGATGCTCCGCAGCACGCGTTGGCGGATCTCCCCCAGCTTGGCCGCCTGTTGGGTCGGCTCCAGCTCGGCGTACTTTCCGCGGAATCCCATCGCGAGGCAGACGAGGAAAACCTCCTTCACCGCGCGACGCCTGTCCCCCATCTCGTCGAGCTTCCTGAAGAAGTTGATCCCGCCCTCCGGGTCCTGGAGCTTCACCGCATAGAGCGGCTCGTTCGCCCACTGCAGCTTGCCGGTCCACTCGGAGGTTGCCACGTCCTCGTCGAGGAAGAGCGCCAGCGCGTAGATCGCATCCTGGGCGTCCTCGCGGTCGATCCCCGATTCCGGGGCCTCGGTCTCGATCTTCTGCAGGCTTGCCAAGACCTCTTGGCGAAACTGGGCGTAGGTCGGGTGCATTCCGCCCGCATCGCGCGGCAGGACCGACGAGTATGCGAGCACCGGCGTGCACAGATCGATCAGAGTCTGCTTCTGTCCACGGGAAGCACGTTTCGACCGGCTGTCGTCGTCCCAGGATTCGCGGGAGTACCTTCCTCCACTGCTCCGCCCGCCGTCATCCTCGAGGTCGTCTTGGGCGTAATCCCAATCGTAGTCTTCGCGCGAGCGGCGTCTCTTGTGGCGGTCGTCGGCGCGCCCGAACAACCGTGCAAGGAAACCGGGCTGGGGCGGCTTGCGGGGAGGCTTAGCCTTCGGGCGCGCGGGCCCTCGTGGCGACGGGCGGCCCGGGCGTTGCCTCGGCGCGTCGTCTTCATTGTCCAGGTCGTCGAATCGCGGACGCCGTTCGCGCGGCGGCCGCCCTCCACGTCCGTATTGGTCGCTCATGGATTCCTCAGCGCTCCGGGAATACGACGACCAGCGCGATGCGCACGTCGGACGGACAATCGCGCAGAAACGCGGTCAGCTCCCCCGACTGGAGGACGTGGGTCGGCCACTCCGTGCCGTCGTCGATCTTCAAGCGGAAGTAGGAGGCCGTCTGGCCGGGCGGGAGCTCGGGCGGGGGGCCGGCCTGGGCTTCGGTCGCCACGCCGGGGAGCGCGAACTGCTTGAGGTGCTCGAGGCGCGCCGGGCTGCTCACCTTGGCCTGCATGAAGAGCAACTTGAGCTTCGGCGTCGAATCCGGCGCGTCCACCTCCAGGAAGACTTTGGCCCCCGGCTTCTTGACGTCGGCAGGAACCGAGGTGCGGAAGAGATCGATCTCGCGCTCCATCGGAATGCGCCGGTAGCGCTCGACGAAGAGAGGATCGGAGAGCTGCGTGATCAGGTCCCGCAGCTTCTCGAAGACCGGGCCCGGACTGCGATGGTCGTAATCCGGGATCTCGTCGAACGAGCGTGCCTGTTGGTCGCGATAGAAGAGCGTGCCCGCCAGGCGCGCCATTTCGAGATAGCAGATGCGCGGGTGGACGTTCCCGACCCGGACGAGATCCCTCAGGATCGGCAAGCACCCCGCGAGCGCCTGATAGAGGATCAGCTCGCGGACCTTTTCGCCTCCTCGGATGTCGTCCAGCTTGCGAAGCACCGTCGCCAAACGCTCGACGACCGAGCGCGTCGCGGCGTGGAGCGCCGGCGACGCGGCGAGCGAGAGGACCGGGCCCGCGAATCCGGACGTCAACACCAGCGGCTTGCTCGGGTTGCCGGTCAACGAGAGACTCGCGATCGGCAGCACCTCGTACCCCTGCGTGGGTTCCGAGCCCAGGAAGAGCTGGAGGTCGTATTCCATCCGCTCGATCGGCGCGGGCTCGCGCCCCACGTCGAGGTCGAAGACCTCGTCGTCCACCGGCAGGAAGCGTGTCTCCCCGCGCCCGGGTCCCGATTCGAGCGCCAGCGGACGGCGCTCCTCGACGCGGCGGACCCCCAAGAGGACCTCGCGCGGAGTGCCGAGGTCGAGTTGCTTGGGATCGAGCGTTCGTCCGGGGAGGCGCCCGTTTCCGGGGACATCCACGAGCGTTCCGTCCGGCAAGACGGCGCGCAGGGACTTCACTTCGAACGTGTAGTTGGCGAGGAGATCCTCGGCGAGCTCCATGCGCGCCAGCCCCCAGCCATTGCCGATGAGCGCCTGCAGGTAGGCGGTCTGCCTCGCCTCCAAGTACAGATCGAACTGCTGGAAATGGTGGG
This sequence comes from Acidobacteriota bacterium, assembly GCA_043740355.1. GTDB lineage: Bacteria > Acidobacteriota > Polarisedimenticolia > Polarisedimenticolales > DASRJG01 > DASRJG01. The sequence goes on from JAYUCM010000374.1 coordinate 5,808, forward strand.
GACGAACGAACATCCCTTCACGCCAGCGGACCGGTCTCAACGGTTCCATGCGATCCACCCGCTCCGCGCCCGAAGCTTCAATACGCCCGGCCTCCGCATTCCAAGACGACGTGAATGGCGGCAACGATAACCCGATCCGCGGCACCCCGGACCAACGAAATTTCCGAAGCCCGGCGGATTCGCGACCTCGTGCCGGCTGATCATGACGCGCGGAACGCCCCCTCGAGAAGGGCGCGGATCTCCGCATCCGCCGGCGACGAACCGAACAGGCGCTGCCTGGCATCGGACGCGAGCGCGGCGACCTCGGCGAGGAAACCGTCGTAGACCTTCGCGCGCTTGTCGGCTGCGACCGGCTCGTGGCCTTGTCCGGGGAAGGCACCGGCGGCTCCGCCGCAGAGCCGATTGCCCAGATCGAGAGCGCCGTCGATCAGCTCGACGGGGAGGCGGCGCTCCGGCGCGCTCTCGCGGGTCACGTAATAACAGGCGCCGCTCGCCTCCGCCGCGTCGAGGCGCGACGCTTCGGCCGGAGCACGTCGCAGGGCCTCGCGCAGGCGGACCCCTGCGGGGACCGAGCCGGGTTCGGCGACCAGCGACGAGAGCCACAACGAGCCGACCGCGTAGAGGTCGTCGGCGAGGCCGTGATCGCTGATCGCCTGCATCACGATCGACGGCCGTCCGTCGTCATGCTGCAGCATCGCGCGGATCGCGGCCTCGCCGCTTCGGGGATCGCCCACCGTGACGACCCACACGTTGCTGAACGCGACGTCGATGCGACCATCCACGGTCGGACCGGACGGTTGCCCGCCGTCATCGAGCGCGAACCGGACCGCCGTTCCCTTGGCCGGGAACTGCGTCGCCGATTCGGACGGGAGAAAATGAAACTCCCACGTCTTGGCCGAGGTCAGCGTCTTGACGGTCCCCCGCGGTAGGCAGCGCCCCCGAACCCACGCTCCGCCGCCTTGGCACTCCGGTGGAATCATCGCGGCGGAACGGCCCGGCGGCGGCTCGAAACTTCCGTCGGCCATCGCTCGCGTCGCGCCGGGCGTCAAGAACGTCACGCGCGAGGTCCACAGGGGCGCGCCCCACACACTGGGTGCGCCGACCGCGACCGCTACGGCTTCGGGCCCGATGCCCAGGTGAGGGCGACGCGGCCCGTCAACCAGCTCGCGAAGCGTGACGAGCGTCTGCCGGAGCCACTCCAAGCGCAGCAGAAACGTCTCCAGCGCGAACGACGCGCCGTGCTCAGGTCCAAGGATCGTGGTCCGGGCACCGCGGAAGAGGCGGTCGAGATCGGCCAGCAGCGAGGGCGGCCACGCGGCGAGCAACGAACGCACCGCGCGCCACGGCTCCCCGGACGCCAGGCGGAGCCACGCCGGGAAGGGTAGGTGAAACGGCTCGACGAGAAGTCCACCCCAGGGACGATCCGAGATCGCGACCAGCCGCGTTCCGGCCGTTCCCGGATCGCGGCTGGGCCCGGACGCCGGAAAGCACTTTTCCCTTTCGCCGCAGGCGAGACAGGCGATCTCCGCAACCTCCGGACTGGCGGCTTCGCGGTTTCGCGCGGCGCGCCAGAGCGACGCTCGGGGGTCGGAAGCGCCAAGCTCCGGCGCCGGGACGAAGACGCGTTTCTCGGTGCAGTAATAGAAAGGAGGCAAGATTGCCGGGGCGACGGGCACGATCCCGTCCACCGCGCGGGGAAAGCCCGGCATCGGCCGCACCCCGGCCGTGAGGATGGCGTGCTCCGAACGCCAACGGTCGAGAGCCTCGGGCGACGCGGCCGCGGTCCCTTCCAGCCGGACGCCGCGCAAGAGCGCGAAGCAGCCGGCGCCGCCCGCCTCGACGATCCGAACCGGCAGGTACCACGTCGCGTTCTTGGCGTCGGCGCCGATGACGGAGGGTGTGTGGCCGGTGATGCCGGCCGCTTCGACGTCGACGCCCGCCGGGAGTTGAAAGCCGCGCCGAAGCCAGCCCCCGAAAGTGGCGTTCACGCGGCGAGTATATCGTCAGTCGAGCTCGACCAGGATTTTCGCCGCCGCGCGCAAGCCGAGCCTCGCCCGCGCCCCGCGCCCGACCTGGATCTCGAGCGTATCGGCGTCCTCGTCGCGCGCGACGACCTTGACTCGGGTGCCCGGGCGAAGCCCCAGGCGTTCGACCAGCCGCAGGAACCCCGCCTCCTGGTCGACGATTCGCGCGACCCGCCCGCTTCCGCCGACCGTGAGCTCTGCGAGCGTCTCGTGCGCGGCGGGCGCGAGGTCGCCGCCGACGGTGGGGATCGGATCGCCGTGCGGATCGACCGCGGGCCGGCCGAGCATCTCGTCGATGCGCTCGATCAGCCGGTCCGAGACCGCGTGCTCCAGCCGGTCGGCCTCGCCGTGCACCTCGCTCCAGTCCATGCCCATGATGCGCACCAGGAACAGCTCGATCAGCCGGTGCCGCCGCAACACGTGGAGCGCGAGCTGTCTCCCGGCTTTCGTCAGGCGCACGCCGCCGTACGCCTCGTAGTCGACCAGGCCGCTCTCCGAGAGAGCCTTGACCATGGCGGTCACCGTCCCAGGGGTCACGGCGAGAGCCTGCGCGAGGCGGCCCGTCGGCACGCGCTTTTCCCCCCGACCCTGTTCCTCGAGCAGGATCTGCTTCAGGTAGTCTTCAACGGTCGAGGTCGGCATCGGCTCAAGATTACTCGACGCGCCGTTCAGCGCGGCAGTCGAAAGCTGACCCCGAAACCGGCGAATCGATCGGGAGCGTCGGCATCGAGCCCAAAGCCTGCGGCCAGATCGAGCTGAACGCGGGGCGCGAGGAGAAACGTCACGCCGCCGTCGAGGGAGTGTGCGGCCGGTGCCGGATCGCTCGCGGGCAGGTCCCCGAAGAGCTCGATGAACGCTCCGCATCGCTCGGCGAGTTCGACGCCCAAGGACGCGGTGTAGACGAACCGTGTGCGGGTGTGCACCTCCCCGATGGTGTCCCGGTACGAGGCGGCCTCCCAACCGAGGTTCCACCCGAGTCCGACGCGGTCGGAGAACGTGTGCGCCGCCGAAAGCCGGACCGACGGGTCGGCGCGAGGAGAGCCGACCGTCCCGCCTCCCAGAGGAAGTGAAACGTGGGCCAGCAGAGCCATTTCCGGTCGCGCTCCGCGCGCTGATGAGAGCGACACTTTGACGCCGAGCTCCGGATCTGCGGCCTCGCTCACCCGCGACCGCCCTCCCGCTCCCCGGCTTTCGTCTTCGATCCATCCCGCCCACGCAAGACGCAGCTCGAGGCGAGGGTGAAGGCCGTACCGCGCGAGTGTTCCCGGCGCCTCCACGGTGCGAGTGCGCGTCCCGCCTTGATCGTCGACCGAAAAGAGAGCTCCGATCTCGGCTTGCACAGTACCCACCGGGACGACCACGGGCGATTCGGTTTGGTCCGGCCGGTCGGTGACGAGATCCGGTCCGCTGAGCTCCGCCGCGCCCGCGTGCGCGGCAACGAGCCCGGCCATGATCAGCAGCGAAGCGCGTTTTTTCACGTTTTGTCCTTGATATTTTTTTATCATAGAGATATTAATTTTGATATGGCAAACATTCCTCCTCCGGGAGTCTCCCGGCCGACAGCGGCCGCGGAGGCAACCGGCCGATCGTTGCCCGAGGTGCACGGCAGCGTCCCGGTCACCGGTGCCGGGGGCTGGATACGCCGTTTCCTCGCTTTCGCCGGTCCGGGCTACCTCGTTTCCGTCGGCTACATGGATCCCGGCAACTGGGCGACCGACCTCGCCGGCGGCGCCAAGTTCGGCTACGCCCTCCTGTGGGTGATCCTGCTGTCGAATCTGATGGCGATGTTCCTGCAAACGCTCTGCGTCCGGCTGGGGGTCGCGAGCGGACGGGATCTCGCCCAGGCCTGCCGCGACAGGTACTCGAAGCCGGTCTCGTACGTCCTGTGGGTGCTGTGCGAGATCGCGATCATCGCTTGCGACCTCGCCGAGGTGGTCGGTTCTGCGGTCGCGCTCTATCTCCTGTTCGGCGTCCCGCTGGTCTGGGGCGTCGTGATCACCGGGTTCGACGTCCTGCTGCTGCTCGCCGCGATGCATTTCGGGTTCCGCAAGATCGAGGCGATCGTGATCACGCTGGTGACGACGGTGGCGGTGTGCTTCGCGATCGAGGTTTTCCTGTCGCGGCCGGAATGGGGCGCTCTCGCGGCCGGGCTCGTCGTGCCGACGATCCCCAACGCCGAGGCCTTCTACATCGCGCTCGGCATCCTCGGCGCGACGGTCATGCCGCACAACCTTTATCTTCATACCGCGCTCGTCCAGACGCGCGACATCGACACGACGACCGCCGGGAAGCGCTTGGCGATCCGCTACAACACGATCGACACCATCATCGCGCTCGGCGCCGCCTTCTTCGTCAACGCAGCGATCCTGGTCGTCGCCGCCGCCGTCTTCAACCGCGCCGCGCACTTCGATGTCAGCGAGCTTCAGGAAGCCCACCGGCTGCTGGCGCCGCTTCTCGGCGCGCCCATTGCCTCGACCGCGTTCGCCGTCGCGCTTCTCGCGTCGGGCCAGTCCTCGACCATCACCGGGACGCTCGCCGGTCAGATCGTGATGGAGGGGTTTCTCAAGATCCGCATTCGTCCTTGGCTGCGCCGTCTGATCACGAGGCTGCTGGCCATCGTGCCGGCGATCTTCTTGATCGGCATCTCGGGCGGGAAGAACACGGTCGGATTGTTGGTGTTCTCCCAGGTGGTGCTGTCGATGCAGCTCTCGTTCGCGATTTTTCCGCTGATGAGCTTCACGTCGGATCGAAAGCTGATGGGTGAGTTCGCCAACTCGCGCGGCGTCATGATCGTCGGCTACGCGCTGTGCACGCTGATCGCATCGCTCAACCTGTACTTGCTCTATCAGGCGCTCGGCTGGGGCTGGATGGCGCTCCTCGTGGCCTTGGCTTCCGCATTCGCGCTCTGGGTCCGCTTCTTCTACCGCGGAGACTGACGATGTACCGAAAGATCCTGGTCGCGCTCGAGAACAGCAAGACCGACGAGGCGATCCTCGCTCACATCGAGCCGTTGGCGCGGCTGATGCGGAGCGAGCTGGTGTTGGTCCACGTGGCCGACGGCTGGGTTGCACGCAATCTGAGCCAGCTCAATCTCGCGGAGTCCGAGGAGATGCGCGACGACCGCGCCTATCTCGAGCGCGTGCGCGCCCGTTTCGTCGAAGGCGGCATTCCGGCCGAGGCCGTGTTGCTGGCCGGCGAGCCCGCGGACGGTATCGTGCGCCTCGCACGGGAATCCGGAGTCGACCTCATCGCGATGAGCACGCATGGCCACCGCTTCCTGGGCGACCTGATCTACGGCTCCACCGCCAGACGGGTGCGCCACACGGTCGAGGTCCCCGTCCTCCTCGTGCGCGCCTAGGAACCACGACGGCGTAGTATTCCCGCCGAGAGGAGCGAGCCTCCATTCATGATCGGCCGCACCGTTTCACACTACCGCATTCTGGAGAAGCTGGGTGGCGGCGGGATGGGTGTGATCTACAAGGCCGAGGACACCACGCTCGGCCGCTTCGTCGCACTCAAGTTCATCCCGGACGACCTGGCCAAGGACCCGCAAGCCTTGGAACGATTTCAGCGCGAAGCGCGGGCCGCATCGGCGCTCAACCATCCGAACATCTGCACGATTCACGAGATTGGCCAGGAGGATGGCCACCCGTACATCGTCATGGAATTGTTGGAAGGACAAACGCTCCGGCAACGGATCGCGGGCGCACCCCTCGGAGTCGAGGCGCTGTTGGAGCTCGGAATCCAGATCGCCGACGCGCTCGACGCCGCGCACGGCAAGGGGATCATCCACCGCGACATCAAGCCGGCCAACATCTTCGTGACCGAGCGCGGTCACGCGAAGGTCCTCGACTTCGGCCTGGCGAAGCTTCTGGCTCAGCGGACCGCGACGCCGGCCGAGGACTCGGCGCAGCCGACGCGAACCGTCGACCAGCCGGAGCCGCTCACGACTCCCGGAGCGGCCATGGGCACCGTCGCCTACATGTCGCCGGAGCAGGTGCGTGGAGAAGACGTCGACACCCGCACCGATCTGTTTTCGTTCGGCGCGGTGCTCTACGAGATGGCGACCGGCCGACAGGCGTTTCCCGGCAACACGTCCGGGGTCGTCGCACACGCCATCTTGGAGCGGGCGCCGATCTCTGCGGCTCGCGTGAACCCTCAGACACCTCCCGAGCTCGACCGCATCCTCGACAAGGCGCTGGAGAAGGACCGCACGCTCCGGTACCAGAGCGTCTCGGATCTTCGTGCGGATCTGGCTCGGCTCAGGCGCGACTCGGGCTCGTCGCGCGTCGCCCTGGCGAGGCCCCGACGACGCGGAAAACTCGTATTCGCCGGCGGCGGGCTCGCCGCGGTCGCGATCGTCGCGTTGAGTGTTTGGTTCACGGCGCTTCGCGAGCACGGCGATGCGATCGAGTCCTTGGCCGTCCTTCCGTTTGCGAACGCGAGCGCCGACCCCGACACCGAATACCTCGGCGAAGGGATCAGCGAAAGCCTTGGGAACAGCCTCTCACAGGTGAGCCATCTCAGGGTCAAGTCGCGCGAAGCGGTCTCCCGCTACAAGGGTCAGGCGATCGATGCGGGGAAGGTCGGGCGGGAGCTGGGCGTGCGGGCGATCCTCACCGGGCGAGTCCTTCAACGGGGCGACACGATTTCGCTCAACGTCCAGCTCGTCGATGTCGACGACTCCCATGTCATCTGGGGCGAGCAATACAATCGGAAGCTCGCGGACATCCTCACGTTGCAGGAGGACCTCTCTCGAGAGATCTCGCGCAACTTGCGATTGCGGCTGACGCCCCAGCAGGAAGCGAAGCTGACGAAACGGCCCACCGAGAACCCCGAGGCCTACCGGCTCTACCTCAAGGCCGTCTACTACTTCTACAAGGGGGACGACGAGGAAACGCGCAAGGCCCGCGTGCTCTTGCATCAGGCGATCGACAAGGACCCGGGGTACGCGAAAGCGTACGCGACCCTCGCCGCGACCTATGTCTACACGAGCGGCATGTCCTCGAAGGACGCTTTCCCGCAGGCAAGAACGTATGCCCAGAAGGCGCTGGAGCTCGATGACCAGCTTTCCGAGGCACACGTCTCGATGGGATTGGTCAACCTCTGGTACGAATGGAATTGGGACGCTGCGCGAGATCACCTCGAGCGGGCCGTCGCTTTGGATCCTACCGCTGCCCTCGCACACCTGGAGTATGGGAACTTCCTTTCCGCATTGGGGCGCGTGGACGAAGGCGTCGCGGAAACGGCGCGCGCCGTTGAGCTCAATCCCACGTCCCCGTTGTTCAATTCGATCTTGTCGGGGCAGTTGTACTTTCAGAGGCGCTACGATGAGTCGATCGAACAGGCGCGAAAGACGCTCGATCTGGATTCAGGGTACGTGCGTGCGCACGCCGACGCCGGCCTCGCCTACGCGGCGAAGGGGATGTACCGGGAAGCCCTGGCCGAATTCGAAAAGGCCCCGCCGGACGGTGACCGCGACATTCTTCTTGGGTACGCGTATGGCCGATCGGGCGACCGAGCTCGAGCGAAGCGGATCCTCGACAAGCTCGAGGCACAGGCGAACAAGATGGAGCATCCAGGAGGCGTCGGGGGGTTTCTCGCCGTCGTCTGCGTCGGACTGGGGGACAAGGACCGAGCGTTCGCTTGGCTCAACAAGTCTCTCGATGAACGTGACTGGTTCGCCTTGGCCACGATCAAACCGGATCCGATGTGGGACCCGTTGCGCTCGGATCCACGCTACGGCGCTCTGCTGAAGCGCATGGGAATGACGCCGTAGGCAACCCGGCCCCTACTCCGGCTTCTGGGGCTCGAACCAGCGGCGGTCGAATACGTTTCGGGCGCGTTTTATGTACGTCTCGGCACTGTTCATGGCATCTGTCGATCGGTAGGAGTCGGCGGAGATTCCCATCATCTTGTACTGCGTCAGCATCGCTTCCTCGACGTGGGCTTGCGAGGCGGCGGTTTCCTGGAGGTATTCCTTGTAACGCTTCAGCCACCCATGAAACGGAGAGGACGCGGTCCACCAAGTCCCGCAGACCCTCTCATATTCCGTGTTGCGCTGGGCGATCAGCGCCTTCCATTGCGCGGTCACCTCGGGAGGATTGCCTCCCTCGCCGTCGTTAAAATTGAGCGCCTTGATTCTCGCTTCAACCGGGGCCATCGCCTTGTTCAGCTCGGCGTCGTATTGAGTGTCGAGAGTCTTCAGCTCCTCGTCTAGCCGCAGGCCCTTCTCGTTATGCGCCATGGCTGTCGCCTGAACCTCCGCGCCGGCGGCCTGGTTCGCCTGCAGCATCTTGGCCGCTTCCTGGGGGTTGGACATCATGTAGGTTTGCATGCGCCTTTGCTTTTCCATGGGGTCCAGGTTCTTGACGGCATCCTCGATCGACCTGTTGATCTCTTCCTGCCGATTCCTTTCGGCGGACATCGCTTCGATCGCCGCCTCGGCGTCCTTGGCGAAGCTGTCGCGGCTGGAATAGCAGCCGGTGGGAAGCGGCGGCACCTTCGTCCAGGGGCTCGGAGCGGCTGGGGGTCCGCCGTTCGCGACCGCCCACACGAAGATGGCAGCGCTCACCTGGAGAAAACGTCGCTCGACTCCATGCGTCGTCACGGGACGTCGCAGTCGCCGACGCGGCGGCCGCTGAGCTTGATCTTCAGGTTGCCGTCGGCGGAGGTGAACTTGATGACGCCCGCGTAGGCCGAGGCTCCGTCGCGGGTGATCTCGCCTTCGCCTGTCATCGTCGGATTGGTGCAGGTGACCTTCCAGGTCGCCTTTGGCCCGACCAATTTGAAGTCGGAGTTCCGGCACTTCTGTTGTTCGTTCGCGGGGGCCGGAGGCTCGTTCCACGCCTTTGGAGAGCAAATCTTGAACGTTTGAACGGGCATCGCCATCTCCACCCCCTCCATCGACATCTGAGACGTCACCTCCCACTGATCTCCCGGCACCTTGGCGGTCTCGGCGGCGCGGGCCGGAATGGCGCTCATGAAAAAGAGCGCGACGGCGGATGCGAAGCGGAGTCGAATTTGCGAAGTCATATGGTCACCTCCAAGTCATGAAAAGAAAGTGCGCCTAAGAATATCGCAGATCACCGCGGAGGCTGCTGGCAGAGACGCCCAGCGCAACGTCTCGGAAGCGTGAACAATCGACCCTCCCTGTAGGTCTTGCCCATCGCGGAGCACGCGTCGACCGTGAACGCTCGACGCACGACAAGCCTCGAAGACTCACGGGAATCCGCGACTCTCGCCGCACGTCAGGCGGCTGGTGGCACCTGCCTTGCTGATTGAGTTTGCCGATTGAGCACGACGCGGACCTCGGCCTTCCGTGGGGCACCCATCGGCAAGAAGAATCTCGCCGGTGGCCGGGACGACACCGGGCGCCACGACGGAATGCCGAGGTCGGCGCCAACTCGAAAGGAGGCAGGTCATGAAAGCCATGCACATCAGTTGGGCCGTAGCACTCGGTCTCGTCCTCGCGGGATGCGCGCAGGTGCCCCGCGCCGACGTCGACGCCGCGAAGCACGCACTCGACGAAGCCCGGCAAGCCCACGCCGCGGAATACGCGCCGCAGTCCTGGACCGCCGCAGAAGACGCGGAGTCCAAGCTCGAGGCCGAGCTGGACGCACAGGCGCAGCGCTGGTCCGCACTGCGCTCCTACACGGTCGCGAGCCAGCTCGCCGCGGGCACCAAGCAGGCGGCGGAACGCTCCAGGGACGAAGCGACGGCGGGCAAGGAGAAAGCGAAGACCGACGCCTCGACGATGATGGCCCAGGCGCGCGACGAGGCCGCGCGTGCGCAAGCCGCCGTCAAGACGGCACCTCGCGGTAAAGGGACGGAGGCCGACCTGGCCAGCATGAAGTCCGACGCCGCGAGCATCGACGACACCCTGGCCGAAATGCAGAAGGCGTTCGACGCCGGCGACTACATCGGCGCCAAGACGAAAGCTCAAGCGGCGATGGACACCGCCAAGAAGATCGAAGACGAGATCGCGCAGGCGAAAACCGGACGCCGGGCGGCGTGAAGGAGGTCGTGATGGATCGCATCCGAGCTTCGCACACACGCTGGAGGGTCGGGCCGGTCGCACTGGCGATCGGGCTGAGGTTCTAGCCCGGCGCCGGAATGAAGGGACGGTTCGTGGCCCCCGCGCCTTCACGAGGCTTCAGTAGCGGGGCAACGACGCGTCGATCTTCGCGGCCCAGGCGTCGACGCCGCCGTCCAAGACCTGGAGCCGCCCGAATCCGGCTTGGCGGAGAAGGTGGTACGCCCGGACGCTGCGAACGCCTTTATGACACGAGAGCGTGTAGGTCCGCGCCGAGTCGAGCTCGTGGAGGCGTGAGGGCAGCTCGCTCAACGGGAAAAGCAACGCACCGGGGATTCGCGCGATCTCATACTCGTGCGGCTCCCGCACGTCGAGCAGCGCGAACGTCTCTCCCGCACGGCGCCTGACGCTGAGCTCCTCGACGGAAAGCATGGGGACGCCCGACGCGTCCACTTCCCCCTCCACGCCGCGAACACCGCAAAACTCCTCGTAGTCGATCGGGGCGACGATCGTGGGTGCCTCGCCGCAGACGACGCATCGCGGATCCTTGGACACCGTGACTTCCCGAAACTTGAACGCGAGCGCGTCGAACAGGACCAAGCGGCCGATCAGGGAATCGCCGCGGCCGAGGATCAGCTTGATGACCTGCAGAGCTTGGAGGGCGCCTACGATCCCCGGGAGGACGCCGAGCACTCCGCCGTCGGCGCACGACGGGACGGAACCCGGCGGCGGCGGCTCGGGAAAGAGGCACCGGTAGCACGGCCCCCGCTTCGCGTCGAAGACGCTGATCTGCCCGTCGAACCGGAAGATGCTCGCGTAGACGTTCGGCTTCCCCGCGAGCACGCAGCCGTCGTTGACGAGATACCGGGTCGGGAAGTTGTCGGTCCCGTCCGCGACGATGTCGTAACCCCGGACGAGCTCCATGACATTGCCGCTCGTCAGGTGCATCGCATGCGGAACGATGGCGATCTCCGGATTCAAAGCGTGGAGCCGCTCACAGGCGGCGTCGAGCTTCGGCCGGCCGACGTCGGCCGTCGCGTACAGGATCTGCCGCTGGATGTTCGTCAGGTCGACCGTGTCGAAATCGACGACGCCGATCGTCCCGACGCCGGCCGCCGCGAGGTAGAGCGTGAGCGGCGAGCCCAGCCCGCCCGCACCGACGCACAGCACGCGCGCCTTCTTGAGCTTCAATTGTCCCTCGAGCGTCACCTCCGGCATGACCAGGTGACGGCTGTATCGAAGGACTTCGTCGCGTGAGAGGGCGGCCATACCCCGACATGGTAGGCCGAATGGGTCGCGGACGCCGATGGGGGGAGCGGGATATGATTCGGGGCCTTGACGATGATCGCACGGAGACTGGATCATGGCCGAGCAGAAGACCAAGCCTACCGCCGTGCTCGAGGAGCTCGTCCGTCGTTCGATCGACGACATCAAGACGCGCGTGAACAAGCGGGCCCGATCGTGAAGTCGGCGGCGGTCACGCTCACGCTGAGAATCGATCGGAAGCAGGACGACCTGCCGCGCTTCGTCGTCGTTCCTTCGAAGGCGATCGACACGGGAGCGCCGGGCCCGGCGCGTCCTTCTCGGAGCGTGACGCCGTGAACAAGGTCAACCTCGCCGAAGCGTTCGCCCGCATCCACGATCACTGGAAGCCGCGGATCGCCGCCGACCTGAACGGACAGCAGGTCAAGCTCGTCAAGTTCATCGGCCCGTTCGTCTGGC
>JAYUCM010000375.1:0-6999 GCA_043740355.1 Acidobacteriota bacterium
GTCTGTTCGTAGGCATTGCCGCGCTCGGTGGCCGCGGCGTCGCCGAACGATCCGCTGCTACCGGCGAAGCCGCAGCGCGTGAGGCCTAAAGGGCGCGCGACGCGCTGGGTGAAAAGCTCGTCGAGCGTGGCGTCCGTCGCACGTTCCACGGCAAGCCCGAGGAGGATGTAGCCGAGATCCGAGTAGACCGTCCCACCGGATGAGCCTCGACGCTCGCACGCGGCGATTGCGGCCACGTACGCCGCGGGCGTCGTCCCCGCCGCGTAGAGCGGCGCCCATCCCGGGAAGCCCGCGCGGTGTGCCGCTGCGTCGCGAAGCGTCGCACCGCCGAACGGGGACGCTCGAAGCTCGGGAAAGACGGCGTCGAGCGGCGTGTCGAGCCGAAGCCGGCGCTCCCCGTCGAGCATCGTCGCGAGAAGCGCCGTGGCCAGCGGCTTCGTGAGGGAGGCAAGATCGAAGGGCGCGTCGAATGACAGCGGGATGGCGGCCGGCTCGAGCGCCGCATGCCCGAAAGCCCCGCTCGCGATCGCCCCGGTCGCGTCTCCGACCCACCAGGCGGCGCCGGGCATCGCCCCGCGGCGGACCTCCGCGGCGAGGAACGCGGCGAGCCGGTCGCCCGTATCGATCAAACGGGCCCCGAGCTCGCGATCGCCGTCCGGACGCGTAACGCGAGCTCCAACGCGCGCCGCCCCGCGAGACCGTCGATCGGGGCGGGAGTTCGCGTGCGCACGGCGTTCACGAAAGCCGCCAATTCCAGGGCCAGCGGCTCACCGTCGCCGACCGGAAGCAACTCGTGCTGGATCGCGGGCTTCTTGTCCGAGCCGATCACCAGGCGGAAGCGCTCGACCTTCTTCTCCCCCGTGTCGCAGCCGATGTAGGTCCGCGACTGGAACACGCGGATGCGGCGGAGCGTCTCCGCGGAGATCCGGCTCGCGGTGACGTTGGCGACGCACCCGGAGGCGAAGCGGATGCGCGCGTTGGCGATGTCGATTTTGTCGGTGAGCGCTGCGACCCCGACCGCGTCCACGCTCAGGACTTCGGTCCCGTCGAGCCACAAGAGCAGGTCGAGATCGTGGATCATCAGGTCGAGGATGACGTCGACGTCGGTCGAGCGGGAGGTGAACGCGGCCAGGCGGTGCACCTCGACGAAGCGCGGGGCATCGACGGCGCGGGACAGCGCGGCGAGCGCCGGGTTGAACCGCTCGGTGTGCCCCACCATGACGAGACGTTCTGTCCGGCGCGCGGCTTCGAGAATGGCGTCGGCATCCACCAGCGTGGGCGCGATCGGTTTCTCGATCAGCACGTCGGCCCCGCCCGCGAGCAGCGTCTCCGCGGCCGCGCGGTGATCGATCGTCGGGGTCGCGATGCTCGCCGCGGCGACACGCCCCACGAGCTCGGAAGCGTCGCGGAAGGCTTCGCAGCCGTACTCGGCGGCGATCGTTTCCGCACGGTCGAGGTCGTGATCGGCGACCGCGACCAGCGTCGCTCCCGGGAGCGAAGCGTAGAGGCGCGCGTGGTGACGGCCGAGGTGGCCGACCCCGACGACGCCGACCCGTACGCTCGCGTCGCTCATCGGACGACGCCCCGCGTGCTCGATCGCACGAAGTCGAGGAAGTAGCGGATCTCCGCGATCGAGCCCGACTCGGCCTCGACCTTGGCGAGTGCTTCGTCCAGGAGCATCTTCGAGCGAAAGAGGGTCTGGTAGCACCGCTTGATCGCGTCGACCGTCTCTTGCGGGTAACCCTTGCGCTTGAGCCCCACGACGTTCACGCCGTGGCTGACCGCGCGGTTCCCGACCGTAAGAACCCAAGGGAGTGCGTCTTGCGTGACGACGGAATAGCCGCCGACGAACGCGTGCCGTGCGACGCGGCAGAACTGGTGAACCCCCGAGAAGGCGCCGACCGTCGCGTCGTCGCCGACCTCGACATGCCCGGCCAGCGTGGCCGCGTTGGCGAAGACGATGCGGCTACCGACGTTGGCGTCGTGAGCGATGTGGGCATACGCCATGAACAGGTTGTTGTCGCCGATCCGGGTGACCCCCCCGCCGCCGGCGGTGCCGCGGCTGACGGTGACGTACTCGCAGATCCGGTTGGCGGCGCCGATGGAAACGCTCGTCGGCTCACCGGCGTACTTGAGGTCCTGCGGCGGCCCTCCCAAGCTCGCGAACGGGGCGACGTCGTTGTCCGGTCCCAAGCTGACGCGACCATCGACGACGACGTGGGACTGAAGCCGCGTCCGGTCCCCGATCGTGACTTCCGACCCGACAACGCAGAACGGTCCGACCACGACGTCTTCGCCGAGCGTCGCATGGGGGTGCACGACGGCGCGCGGATCGATCGAGGCCCGGCTCAAGTTTCTACCTTTCGACGAGCGCCGACATGATCTCGGCCTCGGCCGCGAGCTCGCCCTCGACTTCCGCCGTGCCGCGCATCTTGCAGGTCCGGGAGCGCAGCTTGAGCACTTCCATCGTGAGACGAATCTGGTCGCCGGGAACGACGGGGCGCCGGAACCGGGCCTCGTCGATCCCCGTGAAGTAGACCAGCTTCGACGCCCGGTCCGGGATATCGCTCAGGAGAAGCACCGCGCCCGCCTGCGCCAGCGCTTCGATCACGAGCACGCCAGGCATGACCGGCGCCCCGGGGAAATGCCCCTGGAAGAACGGTTCGTTGATCGTCACGTTCTTGATCGCGACGATTCGCTTACCCGGCAGGAGCTCGATCACCCGGTCGACCAGCAGGAACGGATACCGGTGCGGGATACGTTCCATGATCTCGCGAATCTCCAGGGTGCTCATGCGTCCCCCTTTCCCTGGGCTTCGAGCGCCGCGAGGCGCTCCTCGAGCGCCCTGAGTCTTGACCGGAGCTCCGGCAACATCTTGACGAGGGCGAGGGACCGTTTCCAGACGCGATGATCGACCGCCGGAATCCCCGCCAAGAACGCCCCGTCCGGGACGTCCGAAAACACGGCTGTTTTCGCCGCGACCACCACACGATCCCCCACGCGCAGATGACCCGCTGCCCCGGATTGCCCGGCCATCGTGACGTGGCTTCCGATCCGCGTGCTTCCCGAGACGCCCGCCTGCGCCGCGAGCAGGCCGTGCGGACCGATCGCGGCGCCGTGCGCCACCATGACGAGGTTGTCGATCTTGGTTCCCCGGCCGATCCGCGTCTCGCCGAGCGTGCCCCGGTCGATCGTGCTGTTCGCGCCGATCTCGACGTCGTCCTCGACGACGACGCGCCCGAGTTGACGCACCTTGTGATGCGTCCCGGCCGACGTGGCGAATCCGAATCCGTCGCCACCGAGGACGACTCCCGCGTGAATCAGGCACCGGGCGCCCACGAGGGTTCCCGGATAGAGCACCACGCGAGGCGCAAGGACGGTGTCCTCGCCGATCGCCGATTTCTCCCCGATCACGGCACCCGCGCCGACGACGGCGCCGCGACCGATGCTGGCGCTACCACCGACGACGGCGAACGCGGCGATCGCGACACCCTCGCCGATCGTGGCCGAAGGATCGATCCGCGCGTCGGACGACACGCCGGGAGCCGGTCGCGGCGCCGGGTACATGCGATCGAGAATATCGGCCAAGGCGCGGTAGGGATCGGGGGCAACGAGCAGATCGCGTCCTTCGATCCCGAAGCCCGAGCCCACGAGAACCGCGCCCGCCCGGCTGCTGAGCAGTGCAGGCCGGTATCGCGGGTTCGTCAGGAACGACAGATCGTCCGGCCCTGCCTCCTCGAGCGTGGCGACACCGCGAACGCGTCGGCCCGCGTCGCCGTCGACGCGTCCGCCGACTGCCGCAGCCAACTCGGAGAGGAGCCATCCGTCGTTCACGCGCGTCCCACCGTGAGGATCAGGGCTTCTTCGCCGGCGGAGCCGGAGCGGCCGGAGGTTTCGCCGCGGCGGGAGCATCCGCCGGGGCCTTCACGAGCTGGTTGAACTTGTCCACGATCGCGGTCGTGACGTCGATGGACTCCGAGGCGAAGGCCACGCCTCCGGTCGATCGTTCGAGCACGAGGGTGAACCCCTCGTCGCGTCCGAATTGGCTGATGACGCGAATCAGCTGCTCCTGGAACTTGTTCTGCGCCTCGCTGACTTCGATCTGGAACTCGTTCCGCGCGGCCTCCTGGGCTTGCTGGAGCTCGAGTCCCTTCTTCTGGACGTCCTTCTGCATCTGCTGCAGCTTTTCGGGGGACAGCGACAGGTTCTGCGATTCGAGCTGCACGCGAAGGTCGGCGATCTCCTTCTCCTTCGCCACGAGCTCGGCCTTCTTCTTGTCGCCGAAGGCGGAGAGCTTGGCTGCGATCCTCTTGCCCTCGTCGGTCTCCTCAGACACACGGTTGGCGTCGAAGACGCCGACTTTGAGAGCGGGGGGGGATTGCGCCCACACGGCCGCCGTCGCGGCCACGAGGAACATCGCGGGAATGACCAGAATGCGCTTCATGAAACTCCTTTCGGCGAAGGTGGTGGTCCCTCAGAAACTGCGCCCGATGGAAAAGGAAAACGAGCTCGTCCGGTCCTCGGGCAGCTTCCGGAGGGGCCAACCGTAGATCAATCGGAGGGGCACGGGAAAGACGGGGAGGAAGAATCGGAGCTCGACGCCCGCCGACGCACGGAAGTCGGTGAGACCCCACGGCGTGTCCTCGTACAATGCGTTTCCGGCGTCGGCGAACAGCGCGATCTCCACGGGCGACTGGAACGGGATCGTGTATTCGATCATCGCGAGCCAGTACCGGTCCCCTCCCAACGCGACGAGGTCGTTCCGGTTGACCAGCCCGTCGCCGTTGAGATCGAAGTCGCGCGTCGGCCGTCCCGACGGATCGCTCGTGGTTTCGATCACCTCCCCCGCCGCGTTGAGACGCACGTAGCGGAGCGGCGAGACGTCGCGGGTTTCGAACACGCGCGGCCCGTACGTTTCTCCTCCCAGCCAGAAGCGGCTGAAGCGCGGGATGTCGTTGACGTTGGCGGCGGACGCCACGCTCCCCCCGCCCCACGTCTTGATCTGCCCGATCTCCGCGTGGAGGCCGATGAACATCCGCTTCCACGCGTGCACGTACTTCGTGCCGATCATGCGCGGCCTCAGGTACGACGTGTCCCCGCCCAAGGGCCCGCCGGCGATCTCGAGATCCGCCAAGAGCGACCATCCGGCGCTTGGCCGGTAGGGATCGTTGATGCTGTTCCGGTACCAGGACGGAGTGATCTTCGAAATCGTGTTCGACGCGACGACGGCGGCCAGCGGCGTCGACGTGCCGGGGATGGTCGCGAAGCCGACTTGCGGTCGCAGGCCGTTCGACTTGACCTTCTGAAAGTCGTAGCGGAGCTGCACGGCCTGGAAATAGCCGATCTGCCGACCCAGCATCACGCCGAATCCACGACTCTGGCTGCGCTGCGCTGCGCCGTAGTCCTGGTCGCCCCGGAACAGGGTGAACCCCAGCGTGTACGGACGATTGAGGAACCAAGGCTCCTGGAACGCGATCTGATAGAGGTTTCGGCGTCCGCCCAGCTGGAGCGAGAGCGAGACGACCTGCCCGCGGCCCAGAAAATTCTTCGTCGAATAGAGTCCGGTGAAGAACGCCCCGTCGACGCCGCTATACCCGCCGCCGATCTGGATCTCGTTCCGTCCCTTCTCCGCCCCCGACACGTTGATTTGGACCTTGTTGGTCTCCTCGACCGGCGAGATGACGACGTCCTCGGGCTTGACCTCGAAATAGCCCAGCTGGTTGACCTTTCTGACCGAAAGGTCCAGCACGCTCCGGCTGAAAAGGTCGCCCTCATTGATCCGGAACTCGCGACGCAAGACCCTGTCTTGGGTCGCGGTATTCCCGTTGAACTCGATCCGGCCAATGTAGTAAGGCTTGTCCTCGTTGATGATGAACCGGACGTCGGCCGTCTTCTCCTCGGGTCGCCGGTCGATCTCGCGGCGCACCGTGGCGTAAGCATACCCCTTGTCCTCGTAGCGGCGCTGAATGCGCCTGACGCCCAGATCGAGCAGCGCGTTGTTGACGACCCAGCCCGGTTTGAGGAAGACATCGGCGAGCACTTCTTTCTCGCTGAAGACGGTGTTGCCGGACGCGGAGGTCGCCCCCAGTGTGTAGCGGGGCCCTTCGACGATCGACACGGTCAGGTAGGCCCATCGTTTCACGGTCGGCTCGGCGTCGGCCGCCGCTTTCTCGGCCTTTCTTCGCGCTCTGTCCGCCTTCACTTTTTCCTTCGCGGTCATCGTCGCGGGGTCGGGCGCTGGGACCGCGGGGGCGGGCAGACTCGCTGCGAGGGCCGCGGCCCGCCGCTTCGCCGTCTTGGACTTCACTCTGCGGATGTCCTTGAGCTCGACCACCGGCGGACGCAGATCGACGTCGAGATAGCCGCCGTTCAAGTACAGGTCGCGGATGTGGCTCGAGTCTTGGTCCCACTTCGCGGGGTGATACAGACTCTTCTGGCTCCAAAACTTCCACCAATGGAAGGAATCCGTGAGCTGCAGCTGCCGCATCAGGTCCCTCGACTTGTAAATCCTGTTCCCGACGAAGGTGATTTTTCGGATCTTCGTCTTGCCGCCCGGCTTGATCTTGAAGGCGACCGAGACCGTCGACTGCGTCGGTGCTTCGATCGTGTGCCCGACCTCCGGATCGAGGTATCCCTTCTGGCCGAGCATCAGGCGGATCTCGTTCTCGGCGTCGGCGACGGTTTTCAGATTCAACGGCTTCCCCACGTCGAGGACGATCTTCTTCTCTTTGAAGCCCTCTTCGATCGTGGTCCGTGTGAGAACCTTGTTGTCCTGATACGAAACCGAGGCGAGGCTCGGACGCTCCTTGACCTTGACGATGAGGACTTTTCCCCCCTGGGGGCCTTCTTCCGCGTCCAGCGTGATGTCGTCAAAAAGACCGAGCGACCACAGACGCTTGAACGCCGTCCGAATGCGGACGGGGTCGTAAGGATCGCCTGCGCGGATGCCCAATGCGTGGGCGAAGGCCTCGTTCGTCATGCGGACGAGTCCCTGCACCT
>JAYUCM010000376.1:0-2869 GCA_043740355.1 Acidobacteriota bacterium
TTCTATCGCGATGTGCCGGGCTTCGAGGGTCATCGTCACGGCAAGCGCCACCGCCATGACGAACAGCGCCGCGATGAAGCCGAAACCCACCTTGTGCCGTGCGACGAGTTTGCGGAATTGATAGGCCGCCGATGGGGGCCGCGCCTGGATCGGCAGGTCCGCGAGGTAGCGGCCGACGTCCTCAGCTAGGGCCGCCGCGGATTGATACCGCCGCGCAGGCTGCTTTTCCAGGGCCTTGTTCGCGATGGTCGCCACGTCGGCATCGAGCCGCTTCGTCCCGCTCCAGGTCTTCGTCAGCGGCGCCGGTGGTTCGTCGCAGATGATACGCGCCGCCTCGGCGAATCCGGATTTGCCGAGATCGTGCGGGAGCTTTCCGGTGAGCATCTCGTAGAGCAGAACGCCCAGCGAGTAGACGTCGGTGCGGAGGTCGATCTCGTCGGGGTTGCCGCGGATCTGCTCCGGGCTCATGTAGGGGAGCGTGCCCCGCACCGTCCCCATGTCCGTGATGAAGGTGCTGGCGGCGACGTCGGCATCGGTGATCCGGGCGAGGCCGAAGTCGAGGATCTTGACGTCGGGGATACCCAAGCCCGAAGCGGTGGAGGCCGAGCTCGACTCCTTGAGCACGAGGATATTGGACGGTTTGAGATCGCGATGGATGACGCCGCGCTGGTGCGCGTAGGCGACGGCGTCGCAGATCTTGCGGAAGAGTCCCAAGCGAAGACGGAGCTCGGGCGAGCCGTGCTTGAGCCACGCGCCGAGCGTCTCGCCGCGCACTAACTCCATCGCGAAGAAGTGTTGGCCCTGATCGGTGCGGCCCATCTCGTAGATCGCCGCGATCGCGGGGTGCTTGAGGCGGGCCAGGGTCTGCGCCTCGCGCTGGAACATCTTGATCTGGTTCTCGTCGACGAAGGCGCCGCCGCGGATGACCTTCAGGGCGACGGGGCGCTTGGGGTGCTGCTGCTCCGCCTCGAAGACGATTCCCATCCCGCCTTCCCCCAACTTGCGGACGATGCGGAAGTCCCCGAGCATGCGCCCCTCGAGGTCGGGTGAAACCTCCCACGTGGTTTTCTCGGGGACGGGGTCGTCCGCTTGTCCGTCGTCCATGCACTCTCCGTCAGGTGGTGAGAGGCCGAATGCGCCGAGACTACACGAGCCGGCATCGGCGAGGGCGGGAGAACCGGAGGATCTTCGTGGGGTTTAGGGCGCCAGTGAGTCTCTAGGTGTCATTCACCGCGCCCACTCAGACCCGCGAGCGCATCGTTCACGAGCACGGCGGCATGGTCTATCTGGACGGCGCGAACATGAATGCGCTGGTCGGCCTGTGCCGCCCCGGCGATCTCGGCGCCGACGTGTGCCACTTCAACCTCCACAAGACGTTCTGGATCCCCCACGGCGGCGGCGCCGAAGGAACCGGCCCGATCTCGGCCGCACCGTGGGGCAGCGGGAGCATCCTGCCGATCAGCTGCGCGTACATTGCGATGATGGGCGCCACGGGTCTGCGCCGGGCGACCGAGGTCGCCATCCTGAACGCGAATTACGTCGCGCATCGTCTCGCTCCGCACTTCCCGCTCGTCTACAAGGGGCGCCTGGGCTTCGTCGCGCACGAGTGCATCGTGGACGCGCGCCAGCTCAAGGCCACGGCCGGGATCGAGGCGGACGACATCGCGAAGCGCCTGATGGATTACGGCTTCCACGCGCCCACGATGTCGTTTCCGGTGCCGGGCACGTTCATGATCGAGCCGACCGAGAGCGAGTCGAAAGAAGAGCTCGACCGGTTCTGCGACGCGATGATCGCGATCCGTCAGGAGATCCGCGACATCGAGGAGGGGCGGGCGGATCGCGCGGTGAACCTCCTCAAGATGCCGCCGCATACGGCGGAGGCCGTCGCCGCCGACGCCTGGGACCGGCCCTACTCGCGCGAGCGCGCCGCCTTCCCTTCGCCAGCAACCAAGGCCCACAAGTTCTGGCCCGCGGTCGCGCGGATCGACAACGCCTACGGCGACCGCAACCTCGTGTGCGCCTGCCTGGATATCGAGGAGTACGCGAAGAGTTGACTCGGTCCCCCGGCGTATACTCCGCGACTGCGCGTTCGGGAGGGGCCCCGCCGTGACAAGAACGTTCTTGGTGTGTATCGGATTAGTCCTTCTCGCCGCGATCACTCCGGTTTCCTCCGCCAAGCCGCTGCCCCTCGAGCCTCCCGATCCCGGTCGCGGGATCATCGGTGTCAAGGTCACGGTCTTCCCTCCCGCGCAGACCGGTTGGAGCTCCGCCGACGTCGTCTACTTCGTGCGTGTCGTGGAAGACTCCGATCGATTCGGCGCCGAGGGCGTGATCGGTTCCAACTATGTGAAGGGCGGCCAAATCTACCTGCTCAACGCCAAACCGGGGAGGTACGTCGCCGTCGGATGCAAGTTCGTCTTGGGGACGGCTGGGGACATCGGCAAGGCGGCGTTCTCCAAGGCCGACATCCTTCAATCGGAGGTCGAGGTCACGGCCGGTGGCGTCGTCTTCATGGGGGCCATCGTGGCCGAGAGCTCCACGAACACGCAGGAGCCGGACCAGGCCCAGGCGCACTACCTGCGCATCATCGCCCCGGCCGCGCCGAGCAAGGGGTTCATGGCGCGCGTGTTTTCCGGGGAGTTCGCCTACACGGCGGAATTCACGAGTATCGTCAGAGAACAGGCCGTGGCCAAGGCATTTTGGAACAAGGCGATCGCGAAGCATTTCAAGTACGAGCCGGCCTGGGCGAGCGGCCTCGCCGCTCGGTCGCTCACGCCCGGCGGAGTCGCAGCGGGTTCGACCGCAACGGCCTCGTCGAGCGACAGGTTCCTGTCGGCCGTGTGCGTCGACGTCAATGCAGCGAAAGCTC
>JAYUCM010000377.1:0-6984 GCA_043740355.1 Acidobacteriota bacterium
GGCCTGGGCGGACGCCCGCGCAAGCTCCACGGGCGACGGTCCGGGAGGCGGCGCGGGTGCGAGCAGGAAGTAAAGACTCGTCGTGGAAAGGACGATCACGAAGGCCGCCGCCGCCGCGAGGCGCCAGTATCCCATCGGCGTCGGCGCCGCCCCGGGCCTGGCGCGTATGGTCTCGCGCCACACCGCGTCGAGCGCATCGGCGGGAAGCGGAGCGTGCGGCAACGCGCGGAGGGCGTCGGTCAGCGCGCGGAGGTCGTCTTCGAAATCACGGCAGGCGGCGCACGCGGCGATGTGCGCGCGGACGAGCTCGGGCACAGGCGCGGTGGGGTCGTCGTCGTGCGCCTCGTGGATGAGCCGGCGGACTTCCTCGCAGGTCATGGCGTCACCTCGGCGCGCACGAGCGCGTGCCGCAGCTTCTCGCGCGCCCGGTGAAGGGTAGCCTTGAGCGTCCCCATCTTGAGTCCGAGCAGCTCGGCGATCTCATCGTACGCGAGCCCTTCGACCTCGCGGAGCAGCACGATGGCGCGGTCACGATGGTCGAGGCCGAGGAGCGCTCGTTCCAAGCGGCCGCCGACCTCGGACGACGAGGCGAGGCGTTCCGGGCCGGGTTTTGCGTCCGTCGGATCGTGCACATCTTCGTCGCGAGCGACCTCCGGCCGGGACGACCGGCGCCTCAACCGGTCGATGCAGAGGTTGTGCGCCGAACGGAGCAGCCAGCTTCGGCAACCGGCCCCCGGCTCGACCCGCTCCCGGTGACGCCAGAGACTCACGAGACACTCCTGGGCTACGTCCTTGGCATCTTCCGGATCGCGGAGGATGCTGCGGGCATAGCTGTGGACCCGGTCCTTGTGCTGCAACACCGCCGCCTCGAATTCGGTCGTCGTCATGCGCCGTCTCTTAAAACGCGCTGAGCTTAGGAAGGTTGCGCCCCGATTGCTAGAGTGGTGGCGGTGCGCCCCTATCTCTCCCTGCGGCATCGCGATTTTCGCTGGCTCTGGGCCGCCCAGCTGATTTCACTCACCGGGTCCCAGATGCAGGCCGCGGCGATCGACTGGCACGTCTACCTGTTGACCCGATCCCCGCTGGCTCTCGGGATGGTCGGACTCTCCCGCGTGATTCCGATCGTGTCGTTGTCCCTTCTGGGCGGCGTGGTGGCCGACCGGTACGATCGCAAGCGGGTGATGCTCGCGACCCAGCTCACGATGAGCGCGGTCGCGGTCGTCCTCGGACTCCTGACCCTGTGGCACCGCGAAACGATTCTCACCCTCTACGTGCTCACCGGGATGACCTCGGCGGCCGGGGCATTCGACAACCCCGCGCGGCAAGCGCTCGTCCCGCGCCTCGTCCCGCGTGGAGACCTTCCCGGCGCGCTTGCGATGAACCTGACGATGTTTCACGCCGGGATGATCGGCGGGCCCGCGATTGCGGGCGTGCTCATCGCATCGGCGGGTGAGGGGACGCGCGGGCTCTCCTGGATCTATCTGTCGAACGCGGCGTCGTTTCTCACCGTCGTGACGACGCTTTTCGTGATGAGGGCGTCGGGGAAGATCGAAGCGACGGGCGCGGCGCAAGAATCGCCGCTGGGATCGCTCCGCCAGGGCTTGCGCTTCGTGTTCAAGACGCCGGTCATGGTGTGGACGATGGCGCTCGATTTCGTGGCGACGTTCTTCTCGGGAGCCAACGCGCTTCTCCCGATCTTCGCGGACCAGGTCCTCAAGGTCGGCGCCTTCGGCTTCGGGTGGCTGCGCGCGGCCCCGGCCCTGGGCGCGCTCGTCGGATCCATCTACACGTCGCTGAAGCCGATCCCGGCCCGGCAGGGACGCGTCTTCCTCTGGGCCGTCGCCGCCTACGGCACGGCCACGGTCATCTTCGGCGTGTCCCGCAGCTACGCGCTGACGTTCCTGGCGCTCGCCGCGGCCGGACTCGCCGACCTCGTCTCGACCGTCGTGCGGCAGATCGTGCGGCAGATGATCACTCCTGACGCGATGCGAGGCCGCATGACGAGCGTCAACATGATCTTCTTCATGGGCGGCCCGCAGCTGGGCGAGCTCGAGGCGGGAGTCGTCGCGTCGTTGTTCGCCTCCGCCGCGGTCGGCGCCACCGTGTCGGTCGTGTCGGGAGGCGTCGCGACCGTTCTCGTCGTGGCTTTGTGCGCCTGGCGCGCCAAGGTGGTGCGGGACTACGACACCAGATCGTCGCTTCCGTCAGGCTAGCCGATCGCCGCGGCCACGCCGTTCCGGAAGATCTTCATGCCGTCCCCTTCGGGGTTCGTCACCCCCGCGAGCTTGCGCTTGGTCCAACGCGGATGATGGAAGGGATAGAGGTAGGCGTCGGGGTGCGGCATCAGGCCGAACAAGCGTCCCGACGGATCGCACACGCCGGCCACCGCGTCGTGCGAGCCGTTGGGATTGAAGGGCCACTCCAGAGTCGGTGCGCCGTCAGGACCGAGATAGCGCGCGGCCACGAGGCGATCGCGTACGAGGCGCTCCGCGATCGCGGCTTCCGCGAGGAACTTCCCCTCGCCATGCCGCGAGGGAAGCTCCATCGTCTCGATCCCCCGCGTCCACACGCACGGCGACCCAGGATCGAAGCCGAGCGTCACCCACGCATCGCGATAGCCGGGCCGGTCGTTGGGCGCGAGCGTGGCGCGCGGTGTCTTGAAGTCGCCGTCGAGCCCGGGCAGCAGCCCGAGGCGTACCATCGTCTGGAACCCGTTGCAGACGCCCAGCGCGAGACCGCCCTTCGCAATGAACGCGAGGAGGTCGTCGTACAGGCGCCAGCGAATCTTGTTCGCGAAGACCGAGCCTGCGCCGAGATGATCGCCGAAGGCAAATCCCCCGATGAACGCGAGGATCGGGTAGTCGGCGAGCTTGCGCGCCGCGGTCCCGTCCAGCAGGTCGAGCAGGTGAACCTTTTCGGGCCGCGCACCCGCCATCGCGAACGCGGCTTCGGTTTCGGCTTCGCAGTTGAGGCCCAAGCCCGTGATGATCAGGACGCGCGGCTCAGACATGGGCGAGCGTTTCCTTGTACGCGACCTTCATCGCCGCGATCGGCGTATCGACGCGCAGCTTTCCGCCGACAGTCAGGCGGAGGCACGCCACGGACGTCACGACACCGACCCGGCGGCACGAAAGGCCGGTAAAGAGCTCCGAAAACGACGCGGCGTCCTCCGGCGCCACCGTCACGACGAAGCGTCCTGACGATTCCGAAAACAGCGCGACGTCGGGTGGAAGCGCCGCGAGATCCGGAGCGAGGTCCAGGTCGAGCTCCAAGCCCAGCTCGCCCGCCATGGCGCATCGGGCGAGGGCCAACGCAAGTCCGCCCTTGGCCGGCGTCGCGGCCGAGCGAACGAGCCCCCGCCGGATCGCGGCTTCGAGGGCGCGGTACAGAGGGAGCGTCTCTCGAGCGTCGACGACGGGGACGCGGTTCCCCACGTAGGGCGCGGGCCCGCCGGGCGTCGCCGCCGCGCCGAAGCAGTCGCCGCGAAGCCGGAAGTACTCGCTGCCGCCGGTTTCGTTTCTCGTCGTGCCGACGAGGTAGACGACGTCACCCGCGAACTTGGCGTCGAGCGAGAGGGCGTCCGCCACGTCCTCGATCTGCCCGATCGCGGATACGAGCAGCGTGGGCGGCACGCTGATCTTCACCCCTCCCATCGTCGAATCGTTCTTCATCGAGTCCTTGCCCGACACGAGCGGCGTCCGGTACGCGCGGGCCAAGTCGTACAGGCCGCGGCAGGCGCGGACGAGCTGCGCCATCTTGTACGCGCCGTCGGGCGTCGACGGCGAGAGCACGGGGTCGGGCCAGCAAAAGTTGTCGAGCGCGGCGATGCGGTCGAGCCGCGCCCCGGCGCAGAGCTGCTTGCGCACGGCTTCGTCCAGGACCGCCTGCGCCATCGCGTACGTGTCGATGTCGGAATAGAACGGGTTGATGCCTTCCGACAGGACGTACCCGCGCTTCCCGCCGTGGCGGAGCAGGAAGACCGTGGCTTCGGCCGGAACGTCGGCGCCGGCGCCGACCCACGGCTTCACGACGGTCAGGCCCTTCACTTCGTGATCGTAGTGCCGCGCCTTCGTCTCGTTCGAGGCGAGGTTGAGGCGGGCGAGCATCGCGAGCAGCGTGGCGCCGAGATCCGCCGGCGCGGGTCCCTCCGGTTCCGCGAAACGCTTGGGCTCCCACGCCGCGGGAAGGTCGAGATCGGGGTCCCCTCCGTGGAGAAACGCCATGTCGAGCCGTGCCACAGTCTCGTCCCCGTAAGCGAGCTCGAGATACCCCGAGTCGGTGAACGAGCCGAGGACCGTCGCCTCGACCTCACGACGCCCCGCCAGGGCCAGAAACGCGGCGACGTCTCCTTCCGGAACGGCGAGCGTCATGCGCTCCTGCGCCTCCGACAGGAAGATCTCCCAGGGAGCCAGTCCCGCGTACTTCAGCGGCGCCTTGGCGAGGTCGAGCCGCGCCCCACCCGAGGCCTTCGCCATCTCGCCCACCGAGGACGACAGGCCGCCCGCGCCGTTGTCGGTGATCGAAGCATAGAGGCCGCGGTCCCGCGCTTCGATCAGGAAGTCGAACATCCGCTTCTGCGTTATCGGGTCGCCGATCTGCACGGCTTGAATCGGGGCGGTCTCGTCGAGCGCCGCCGAAGAAAACGTCGCGCCATGAATCCCGTCGGCCCCGATGCGCCCGCCGACCATCACGATGCGATCGCCGGGCGTGACGGTTTTCTCCTCTCCGGGAGTCCCGGCGATCGTCACCGGCAGGCGCCCCACCGTGCCGCAAAAGACGAGGGGCTTCCCGAGGAAGCGCGCGTCGAAGAGCTCGAAGCCGCGCCCGTAGGGGACGCCGCTCTGGTTGCCGCCGTCGATCACGCCTTGGTGCACGCCGTCTCTGATGCGCCGCGGGTGGAGGAGCCCCGCCGGCGGCGACCCCGCAAGAAACGGCGACGCGAAGCAGTAGCCCCACACGTTGGCGAGAAGCTCGGCGCCGCGCCCCGTGCCGAACGGGTCGCGGTTCACGCCGACGATTCCCGTGATGGCGCCGCCGTAGGGATCGAGGGCCGACGGGGAGTTGTGCGTCTCGACCTTGTAGACGAGGTGGTCGCGGTCGTCGAAGGCGACGACGCCCGCGTTATCCTCGAACACCGACACCAGCCAGGAACGACCCGAATCAGCGCGCACGGCCCGATCCACTTCCTCCGTCGCGCCGCGGATGAACGTCTTGAACAGCGAGCGGATCGTCTCCGGCTCCTTCCCCGGCTCGCGATACGTGACGGTCGCATTGAAGATCTTGTGCTTGCAGTGCTCGCTCCACGTCTGAGCGATGCACTCCAGCTCGACGTCGGTCGGGGAAGGGCCGAGCCCCGCTGCCACGCGCCTGCCGTCTCGCGCCGCCTGCCGGAAGTGGTCGCGCACGGCTTTCATCTCCGCGAGCGATAGCGCGAGGAGCCTGGTCTTCGAGAGCGCGAGCAAGCCTTGATCCGGCCCCGACAGATCGATGGTGAGGACGGCGGGGGAGGTGTGAGCAACGATCCTGGGAACGGAGAAATCGACTTCCCCCTTGCGCCAGGTGTCATGGCTCTCGATGCGCGTCGTCTGGATGACCGGGTTCGCGAGCAGCTCCGTCGCGATCCGCTTGGCAAGGACGACGTCGACGCCGTCCAGGAGATACATCGTCGACGTGAAGACCGCAGCGTCGTCGCCGAGCTTCCGACCGAGCGTGTCCTCGACGCAGACCCGCGCCGACTTTCCCACGGGATCGGTCACGCCCGGCTTGTACGCGACGGTGACCGCGACGTCGAACGGGCCGTCGTCGAGACGCCCCAGAGCTCCGTGCTGAGACACGGGGTCCACGAACTCGTGCAGCACGCGGCGGGCTTCGTCCTCGGACAGCCCGGCGTCGATCCGGTGCACGTCGCGCGTGCGAACGCCGGCGATCGGTATCCCGAGAAAATCGCGCACAATCGCCGCGATCGACGCGCCGCGGGGATCCCTGAGCGGGGGGCGAGTCGCGATCTCGAGTCGATGCACCATCGGGAGAACCTCCGGGACGCCCACGGTAGCTCCCGGCAAGACATCGGACAATATGATTTTATCGATGCAAGATATCGACATTATCGATATCATCCGCGCATGGCCGACGTTCCCGCCCTCGAGACCTTCGTCGCTGTCGCACGGGCCGGCAGCGTCGTCGGCGCGGCGGAGCGTCTCGCGCGGACGCAGCCCAGCATCAGCGCACGGCTCTTGGCACTCGAGAGCGCGTGGGCGATCAAGCTGTTCCGCCGTCACGCGCGCGGGATGGCTCTGACGCCGGAAGGGGCGCGGCTGCTCCCTCTGGCCGAGGCGGCACTTCAGAGTCTCGGAGCTCTCGATCGTGCCGCGGGTCTTCCGGTCGCCGGGCACGACGAGCTGCGCATCGGCGCCGGCGACGCCCTCGGACGGGAGGTCGTCCCGCGCGCCATGGCGCGGCTCCTCAGCAAGAGACCCAACGTTTCGATCCGCGTGCTGGAGGGGCCCGCCCCACGCCTTCTCGAAGCGCTCCGCGCCGGCGAGATCGATCTGGCGCTCGCTGTGGGCGTCGCTCCAGGAGAGTCCGCCGGAGTCGCGTTCGAGGCGCTCCTTTCGAGCCCCGTCGAGCTCCTGGCGCCCTCTGCGGAGCGCGCCGGCCGCGAGATTCCGTTGGAGCGCCTGCGGGATCGACGCCTCGTCACGCTGCAGCGCGGATCGGGATTCCGCCGGCACCTCGAGGATGCGTTCAACGTTGCGGGCGTGCCGTTTCGGCCCGCCGTCGAAGTGGGAAACCTCTCGCTCGTGAGGCGGTTCGTGGCGGCCGGCCTGGGCGTGGCCCCCGTGCCCGCGATCGCCTTCGCGCGCGACCTCGGAGACCGGGGATTGACGCGCCGCCGGCTGCGCGGGGTCCCGCCGGTGTCGTACGGCCTTGCGCGTCGCGCCGGAGTGCCGTTGACCGAAGCCGCCGGGGAGTTCGTCGCTCTCT
>JAYUCM010000378.1:0-17510 GCA_043740355.1 Acidobacteriota bacterium
CGCGTGCTCGACGAACGCCCGCACGACCGGAGCGGTGTTCTCCGGGCGCAGCGTGACCGACTCGTCGCCGGTCTTGAGCGTGTACATCTCCTTGCGGACGATGTCGGTTCCGGCCCCCACCGAACGGGCGAACAGCTCGGTCGCCTCGAAGACCGGGGTGCGAATCTCCCGGAATCCGTAGCGTGAGAACACCTCGTGGGTCGTCTCTTCGAGGAACCGCCAGGCGACGACCTCTTCCGGCAGAATGTCGCGCGTGCCCCGAAGGGCTTGGTAGCGTGCGGTCATCGTGCGCATGGTATCGTGACCGCGTGATTGCGTGCCGCCTTTCACACCGAGCTGCCACCGCCATCACGCTCGTTCTGCTCGTTCCCCCGGCCTTCGCGCAGTACGGCACCCCGAGTCCCGAGATCCAGCCGAACAACTATCCCCCCGCGCTCCCGGCGCGACGCGGACCCGGACCGACGCTCGTCTTCGAACGGCTCGGCGAGATCCCGCTGCCGGGACCGCTCGGGGCGAGCTCCGGGTTTGCTGCCGACGGTCTCGTCGTGATTCCCGTCGAGGGCGGCTGGGCCCGCGTCGCTCCCGAGACCGGTGCGACCCCGTCGATCGTCGCCGCGATCGACCCGCCTGCGACCGTGGAGTGGGTCGTATCGTCCAATGGGAAGCGCCGCTTTCGGACGACCGCCGAAGGGCTCGTCGAGGCACAGCACCGCTCGCGCGAGGGCAAGAAGTGGGCCTCGTCGTGGAAGATCGTCGCGCCGAACTCGATTCTCGCCCCGCCGATCCTCCTCGGCCCGCGTCTGTGCTACGCGGGGCTCGACGACCGCGTGACCTGCGTGCGCGCGAGCAACGGACACCGGCTGTGGGCGGTCGACCTCGGCGACCGCCTGTCGCGGGGGTTGACCGCGTGGCCCGCGAGCGGGGACCCGTCGATCGATGGGGAGGTGCTCCTCGCTGTGCCGGACGACGGCGCCTCGGTGATCGCCCTCGACGCGTACGACGGTCGCCGCGTCGCAACCTTCGATCTCCCCGCGACACACCACTTCGCCTCGTCCGCGCTCGTGCTGTCGCGCGATCGGATCGCGATCGCGCGGAAAGGCTACCAGGACCGCGAGGCCGCCCTCGTCCTGCTCCGCCTGACGCGCCCGCCTCCCGCTGGGCCGCCGCGGCCCGTGTCTTATAATGGCGGCTTCCCCGCACGGACCGGACCTTCCGGGAGGTGAATCGTGGCCCCGAAAATCGAGACCCCCACCTTCCGAGGACTCGACCGCAAATCGCTGCTCGAGATGTACCGCGTGATCCTCCTCTCCCGCAAGATCGACGACAAGGAAATCCAGCTCAAGCGCCAGAGCAAGATCTACTTCCAGATCAACGGCGTCGGGCACGAGGCGGTCGGGGCCGCGATGGGGCAGGTCTTCCGTCCGGGCCACGATTGGTTCTTCTTCTACTACCGCGATCGAGCGGCGTCGCTGGCCCTGGGGATCACCCCTCTCGAGATGTTGCTTCAAGCCGTCGGCGCAAGAGACGAACCGCAAAGCGGCGCGCGGCAGATGCCGTCGCACTTTTCGTCGCCGCGGCTTCACATCGCGAACACGTCGTCGCCGACCGGAACGCAGTTCCTCCAGGCGTGCGGCTGCGCCGAGGCCGGCCTCTACGCCGCCGCATGCGGCACCTTGGCGGGGGTTCCCTTCGCGAGCGACGAGGTCGTCGTCGTCACGACGGGTGACGGCACGACGAGCGAGGGCGAATTCTGGGAGTCCGTCAACACCGCGTGCAACCGGAAGCTCCCGGTCGTCTACGTCGTCGAGGACAACGGCTACGCGATCTCGGTCCCCGTCGAGGTCAACACGGCCGGCGGCAGCATCTCGAAGCTCCTTGCGTCCTTCCCGAACCTCCTGATCCGCGAGGTGGACGGCTGCGATCCGGTCGCCACGGTCGAGGCGTACCGCGAAGCGGCCGCGCATGCACGGGCCCGCAACGGGCCGGCGCTCGTTCACGCCCACGTCGTCCGCCCCTACAGCCACTCGCTTTCGGACGACGAGACGAACTACAAGACCAAGGACGAGCGGGCCGCCGAAGGCAAGCGCGACCCCGTCGTCACGTTTCGCGCCACCCTCGTCCGCGAGGGGATCGTCGAGTCGGAGGTCTTGGACGCGATTGAGGCACAGCTCGACGAGGAGCTCGCCGCAGCCGTCAACGAGGCGCTCGCGGCGCCCCGGCCCGAGCCGGCGTCCGCGCTGGATTTCGTCTACTCGCCGCGCGTCGATCCGACGTCTCCGGCGTTTGAGACCACGGCTTCGGCCGTCGGGCAGCCGACCACGATGGTCGACCTCCTGAACGCGTGCATGAAGGACGAGATGCGCCGCGATCCCCGGATCGTCGTCTTCGGACAGGACGTCGCCGACGCCTCCCGGGATGAATCGCTCGCAGAGGTCAAGGGCAAGGGTGGCGTCTTCAAAGTGACGTGGGGCCTGCAGAAGGAGTTCGGAGGGTCGCGCGTCTTCAATGCGCCGCTCGCCGAGGCCAACATCGTCGGCCGCGCGATCGGGATGGCGCTCCGCGGCATCAAGCCGGTCGTGGAGATTCAGTTCTTCGACTACATCTGGCCCGCCTACATGCAGATTCGCGACGAGCTCGTCACGATGCGGTGGCGCTCCGGAAACGCATACTCCTGCCCCATCGTGATCCGCGTCGCCTACGGCGGCTACATCACGGGGGGCGGGATCTACCATAGCCAATCGGGGGCGGCGCTGTTCACCGCGAACCCCGGGCTTCGGGTGGTCTGCCCGTCGAACGCCCAGGATGCGAACGGATTGTTGCGCACGGCGATCCGCTGCGACGATCCCGTGCTCTTCCTCGAGCACAAGCACCTCTACCGCCAGACCTACAACAAGGGCGTGAACCCGGGCCCGGACTACATGATTCCCTTCGGGAAGGCCTCACGCGTCCGCGAAGGGCAAGACCTGACCGTCGTGACCTACGGCGCGACCGTCCATCGCGCGTTCCAAGCCGCCCGGCAGGCGGAGGAGCGCGGCATCTCGATCGAGATCCTCGATCTGCGCTCGTTGAGCCCGTTCGACTGGGATGCGATCGCGGCGTCGGTCAGAAAGACGGGCAAGGCGCTGGTGTTGACCGAGGACTCCCGGACCTGGGGCTACGGGGCGGAGATCGCCGCGCGGATCGGCGACGAGCTCTACGCGGACCTCGACGGCCCCGTGCGGCGGCTCGGCGCGACCGATACCTTCGTCGCCTATGCGCCGGAGCTCGAGGACTTCATCCTCCCGCAGACCGCGGACATCCTGAAGGCGGTCGAGGATCTCGCCGGCTTCTGATCTCACGACTCACGTGCCTGGCCCGAAGATTGCGCCGGAACCATATTGGGCGACGTGACGCAGCGCGTTCTCCCCGCGATCTTCACGGCAGCCATCGCGCTCGTAGCGGCATGCTCCGGCGAGACGCCCCGCATCGCGCTGCCGGCGAACTCTCGGCCGACGGCTCCAAGGCAGGACGTCGATGCGCAGGGGGGGACCGGAAGGCGCGGGCCCGGCACTCTGTACAACGCGTGCGAGCGGATCTGGTGCCTGACCCACGAGCGCAACTTCGACCTCGAGCATTTTCTCCAAGGTCACATCGGCTGGATCCTGCACGACGACGGCAGCGGCGACGTCTTCGTCCCGAAGCACCGCGCGGTGGGACCCGCGTTCCCCCACGCGAGGCTGAACGTGCTGGCGCTCTGCGGGCGACACATCCACCCGTACTGGCTGGGGAAGCGCCAAGGTCCGGTCACGAAGCCCGGTTACAACGTCGCGCTGGAGTACGACCGCGCGCACTTTCGCGCCTACGGGACGCGTCTGTCGCCTGCTTGCGTCAACGCGGAGGCTTGGGGCTTCCTTCACGCCTCGGCCCCTCGGGAGTACCGGTTCGGGGACCGACAGGCCGCGGCGGAGATGGCGGGATCGGGGTGGCAGAAGGCGATCCCGTCGATGACGGCGGGTGCGCCTGCTCCTCCGGCCGCTTCGCGGTAGACCTCAAGGCGAATTCGGCGAGTCGCTTCGGGAGGTCGGGCAGGTGCTTCGACAGGTCCGCGATACGCCCGGAAAACACGAGCGTACCCGGTGCGAAAGGGTGCGCTCCTTCCGCGTCGAGCTCGATCTCCTCGACGGGAAAAACCGGAAGAAGAGTCGAGACGACGGCGAGGCACTCGTCGTGCGTTCCGCGAAAGGCGCCGCCTTCATCGAGGGTTCCGCCGTCCATGACGGCGATCCGGAACGCGATCTCGTCGCGATCAGTCAGATCGAACGACGCCGTAGCAGCCGGGATCGCGACGGAATGCGACAGGCCGCCGACGCGCGTGTTCGAGAGGAAAGCCCACGCGTCTTCGCCGTCGAGCTTGACGCCCGCATGGAGCGCCGACAGTCCCTCGAGCTTCGGCTCGCCCGGGGGCTGCAGCACGGCGCGCATTCGCGTCGCGTCGCTGGTCGCCAGCACGCGGTTCCCCACGCTCGCCACGGCGAACGTGGCGTGCTTGTCGTGGACTTCGGTGACCGCAACCCCGTCGATATCGAGCGTCATGCCCTTCGCGGCGTCGCGGCTGAACACCCACCGCATCACCTTCAGTCCGGCGCGCATGCGGAGCACGTCGTGCGAGAACGTCCCTCGCGCGGCCCAGCCCGTCGGGACGGAAAGTCCGTTCGCCGGATCGCTCATGAACAGCGAGCCCTCCAGCGTGAAGGGCGCGATGTCCTCCAGCCGCGCCCGGCGGCGCGGCAGCGGGATGTTCTCGAGGAAGGTGCCGCGCAGCACCCGACGCCGCGACTCGTCACTGATCGCGTCCAACCGCTCGAACAGCTTCTTGAGGCCCGCGTCGTCGGATCTGAGGTCGAGGCGGAAGTAGCGCGTCTCGTCGCCGACGAGGAACGACTCGGGAGCGCGCCCCGGCGCCGGATCGCGAGTCAGATTCCATCCGACGCCGACGGCGATGCAGACGACGATCGCCGCGAAAACGGCGGCGACGATCGCGCAGCCGCCGAGGATGCGAAGGACCGGATCCTTGCTCACGCCGCGAATGTACCAGGATTGTTGTGTTATCGTCGTTCCATCATGATGGAACCGTGCGCCTACGATGTCGCCGTCGTCGGCGGTGCGTTTTCGGGATCGGCGACCGCGCTTCTCTTGAAGCGCGAGCACCCGCAGCTCCGGGTGGTCCTCATCGAGAAGAAGTCGGTCTTCGATCGAAAGGTCGGAGAATCGGCGATCGAGCTGTCGGCGTGGTTCATGACGCGCAAGCTCGGCCTCGACCGCCATTTGGCGACCCAACATTTGCCGAAGTACGGGCAGCGATTCTGGTTCACCAACGACCGCGTCCGGTCCCTCGTCGACGCGTCGGAGCTCGGAAATTTCTATCAGTCCCTCCTCCCGAGCTATCACATCGACCGGGCCGTGCTCGACGAACATGTCCACGCGCTCGCCGCGAAGGCAGGGGTGGACGTCCTCCGCCCCGCGCGGGTTATCGACCTCGAGCTGAACTTGGCTTCCGTGTCCCGGCTCACCGTCGAGACGGCCTCGGGACAAGAGACGATCACCGCGCGCTGGATCGTGGATGCGACCGGACGCGCCGCCTGGATGGCGCGGCGGCTCGGCCATTTCAAGGCGATGCCCGAGCACCCGACGCGCTCGGTGTGGGCGCGCTATCGAAACCTGCGGGATTTCGACGGCGACTGGCTCGCCGCGTGCGACACGTCGCGCGGGGTCGGCCGCAGCGGACGGTGCGGGACCGCCTGCTCCCGCGGACTCTCGACGAACCACTTCACCGGGCCCGGCTACTGGGTTTGGGTCATCCCGCTCCCCGGTGGGGACGTCAGCGTCGGCGTCGTTTGGGACGAAAGGCTGCTCGACCTCCCCTCGGGTGGCAGCCTCGGCGAGCAATTCGACGCGTTCATGACGAGCTTTCCCGCGGGGCGGGAGTTGGTCGAGGGCGCGACGCGCGTCGAGGACGACTTGCATGCGCTGAAGGCGCTCCCCTATCGGGTGACCCGCGTCATGGACGACGGGTGGGCGGCGGTCGGCGACGCGGCCGGATTCATCGACCCCTTCTACAGCCCCGGACTCGATTGGGCGGCCCTCACGATCACCAAGTCCGTGGCCCTGATCGGCGGCGCGCTCCGCGAGGGGCCTGGGGGTTCGGCGAGCCCTGACGCCGTCGCGCGCCACAACCGCGAGTTCACCGTGGGGTTCTCACGCTGGTTCGAGGCGCTCTATCGCGACAAGTACTACTCCATGGGCGACGCCGAGCTGATGGAGATCGCGCTCCGCACCGAGGTCTCGCTCTACTATTTCGGCATCTTGACGGGACCGTACCGCAGGGGCGAAGCCGGGCTCGACGTCCCGTTCTCCCATCCGCTGTCGATTCCGTTCTACCTGCTGATGCGATTCATGACGCGCCGTCTCGCGTCCGTCGGGCACGCTCGCATGGAGGCGGGAACGTGGGGCCGGCAGAACGCCGGGAGACAAGTCTATCTCCCGGGTTTCAGGCTCGGTCCCCGGATGTTGAAGTACCTTCCCGGTGCGTTGGTTCGCCTCGCGCGGGTCGAGCTGCTTGCCGTTCCCGACCGGCTGCGGGCGCGATTCCGGGGAAAGGCCGCCACGGTGCCTCCGCTCAGAGCGTCTTGACGATGACGAGCGCCTGCCCCGCGCGAACTTCCTGACCATCCACAGCGACGACCTCGACGACCTCGGCTTCGTCGGGAAGCCCCGCACCTCCGTATGCGATCGGATTGAAGGTCTTCATCACCTCGATCAATCCGAGCGGCTGCCCCGCCTTGATGCGATCGCCGACGCCCACGTACGGCCTGGCATCGAGGGCCGGCGCCCGGTAGAACACACCGTCCGTCGGTGAGCCCACTTCGAAGACGCCGCTCGTCGCGCGCGACGCCTCGACGGTTCCCGGGATCGTTCCGGCATCAAGGCTGGCAATCGGCGTGACGCGAAAGAGGGTCTGGCCGTACTCGACGGGCACCGCATCGTGGGGCCGGCCCTCCATCCTGACGCGGCCCGCGACCCCGTCGGGAATCACGAGAAAGAACCGCCGACGGAGCTGGGCGAGCGTCCCGACGGACGATCCCGGCTCGACGATTGTGCCGTTCGGGGGCGATTGGGACCAGAGGCCGACCATCGGCGCGCGCACGATGGTCCCCTCAGGCGCGTCGTTCGCGACGAGCACGGGAACCACTCTGTCCGTCATCCCTGAATCACGTTCAGGTCGTGGAGCGACCAGATGCGCGGGTTCTTGATGCGGCGGTAGCCGGTCGCCTGATACGACATCGCGACCATCGACGCGATCCAGAGGCGCAGCTCGCTCGGATGGACGATCTCGTCGACGTCCCTCTGCGACGCGGCGATCACCGGGTCCATGTCGCGGGCGATCCGGTCCTCGACCGCCTGCATCCCTCGCCGGACCTCCTCGGCCTCTTCCTCGCTCGTCGCCACGATGCGAAAGGCGTCGTCGAGCTTGGTGTTGTACGCGCCGATCGCCAACGTCCGCCCCTCCATCACGGCGAGGCGCGCCAACGGCGTGGCGAGCTGCAGCACGGGACCGTAAGGGAGCCCCTCCATCGCGTAGTACCCGGCGCCCGACGCCTTCCGGAGCAACACCGTGAACATCGGCACCGCGTTCGTCGCGTTGGTGTAGATGAGGCTCGACCCGTAGCCCAAGAGGCCCTGCCGTTCGGCCTCCGGGCCGATGTCGAATCCGGAGATGTCCTGGAGCCACACGATCGGAATGCCGTCGTCGTTGCAGCAGCGTGAGAACTGGGCGATCTTCGCGATCCCCTCGCGGTACAAGATCCCGCCGGGGCGCTTGAGATCCCGATTGCCGGGGTGCTCGGTCAACGCGAGGTTGTTGGCAACGAAACCGGCGTAGAGGCCGGAGACGCGCGCCACGCCGCAGATCATCTCGCGCCCGATCTCCGGGAGAAACTCGCCGAAGAGCGAGTGGTCGGTGAGGCGCGCGAGCACCTCGTGCGTGTCGTAGCTTCTGCGGTGATCGGAGGGGAACATCCCGTCGAGCTCTTCGGGAGCGAAGCGCGGCTCGCCGGCGTCGGCGCCGTAGCGGTAGTAGTCGCACGCCGGGCTCGGGAGCTTTGCCACCTCGCGCCGCACGCAGCGGATCAGCGTTTCGTCGTCGGGGACGCGATGGTCCGCGCAGCGGGACAGGTGCACGTGGACGTCGGGCCCGCCGATCGACAGCGAAGTGATGTGCTGCGCCTTTCCCCCCTTCACGAGCGCCGCTCCGGCGACCACCATGTACGCTTGCTCGGTCATGTACACGACGTCCGAGATGATCGGCATGTAGCCCCCGCCGGCGATGCAATCCCCGTGGACGCCGGCGATCTGCGGGACGCCTTGGGCCGAAAGGAGGGCATTCATCTTGAAGATCGCGCCCGCGCCCGTCCGGCCCGGAAACGTGTGCGCCTGCTCCGGGAGGAACAGCCCCGAGCAGTCCACGAGGTAGACGACGGGGAGCCTCAAGCGCAGCGCGACCTCCTGCGCGCGCTGGATCTTCTCGGGCGTCTGCGGCCACCACGATCCCGAGGCGACCGTGTTGTCGTTCGCGATGACGACGACCCACCGTCCCTCGACCCGGACGAACGCCGTGACGACCCCGGCTCCCGGCGAGGTCTTCCGGTCCTCGCCGAAGGTCCGGCCGTAATTGACGAGCGTTCCGATCGGGAGCGCTCGGCTGCCCGCATCCTTGAGAAGCTCGAGGCGATCCCAGGTCGGGAGCTTCCCCTTCTTGCGAACGCGAGCTTCGTACTCCGGCCCCCAGCCGGCGCGCACCTCGTCGCGCTTGCGCTGGAGCTCGGCATTCAAGGCGCCGACGTGCGCGCGCTGCGCCGTGAACGACGCGACGTCCAGCGCGCGCTCCTTCGGGCTCCCGATCGGCTCGAGGAGAACCTTCGCCATCGGCGCCTCAGGCCCCGGCGGCCGCAGGGACGACTAGCCCGCGGCGCGCCAGGTGTTGGACGTCATAGTCGCCCCGGGCGAATGCGTCGTCGTCGAGCAGGCGGAGGTGCAACGGGGTCGTCGTCGCGATGCCCAGAACGTGAAGAGAGCGGAGCGCGTCTTTTGAAGCCGCAATCGCCTCCGAGCGCGTTGGCGCGTGGACGATCACCTTGCCGATCAACGAATCGTAGTACGGCGGGACGCGCCAGCCCGCCTCGACTCCGGCGTCCCATCGCACGGTCGCCCCGCGGCGCTTCACCGAAGGCACGGTGACGTCCGTCACCAGCCCCGGGTCGGGACGGAAGCCCCGATTGGGATCCTCGGCGTTGATGCGAAACTCGATGGCGTGCCCGCTGAAGGTCACCTCGCTCTGGCGCACGGCGAGCGGCGCCCCCGCGGCGATCGCCAGCTGCGCCTTCACGAGATCGATGCCGGTCACCATTTCCGTGACGGGGTGCTCCACCTGCAGGCGGGTGTTCATCTCCATGAAGTACATCGCGCCGTCGGCCGCGCGCAGGAACTCGAGCGTCCCCGCGCTGACGTATCCGAACGAGGCCGCCGCCCGTGCGGCGCGCTCGCCGAAGTCGGCGCGCTCTTTTGGGTTGAGCGCCGGCGAGGGAGACTCCTCGACGAGCTTTTGATGGCTCCGCTGGATCGAGCACTCCCGCTCGCCGAGGTGAACGACGCTCCCGTACGCGTCGGCCAGAACCTGGAACTCGATGTGACGACCGCCGTCCAGGTACTTCTCGAGGTAGAGCTCGGCGTTCCCGAACGCCTTTTCCGCCTCGAGCGAGGCTTCGGCGAAGGCGCGAGCCACGTCCTTCGCGTCGCCACAATGCCTCATCCCCTTCCCGCCGCCGCCGGCCGTGGCCTTCAGGAGGACCGGATAACCCACGGCGGAGGCCAGCTCCGTCGCGTGTGCGGCGGAAGCCAAGGGCGTGAGCGACCCGGGGATGACCGGCACGGAAGCCGCGGCCATCGTGCGCTTGGCGCCGAGCTTGTCGCCCATCCGTCGGATCGCGGAGGGTGAGGGACCGACGAACGCGATCCCGTGTTGAGCGCAGCGCGCGGCGAAAACCGCATTCTCCGAGAGGAACCCGTACCCCGGGTGGATCGCGCCGGCCTCCGTCTGCTCGGCCGCCTGAAGGATCGCGTCGGCGTTCAGGTAGGAGCGTGCGGCGACTCCGGGCCCGATGCAGACGGTTCTCGTGGCGGCGGAGAGCCAGGGCGCGCCGGCGTCGGCTTCGGAGTGAACCGCGACGGATGCGAGTCCGAGCTCCTTGCAGGCGCGCATCACGCGCGCGGCGATCTCACCGCGGTTCGCGATCAAGACCCGTTGAAACAAGGCGTCCTCCGTAAGACGACGCGAAAGTCTAACACCCGGCGCCCGACCCCGATTGCTACACTGTCGTCGTAGCAGCCTCGAGGAGTCGCCGATGACCACAAGCACCGTGCTGTCCCGCCGCGCGCGCATCATGCCCGCGAGCCCGATCCGGCGTCTCGCGCCGTTGGCCGCGGCGGCGCGCGCCGCCGGGAAGTCCGTTTACGCGCTCAACATCGGGCAGCCCGACATCGCAACGCCGCGCGTCATCCTGGATCGGCTGCGCGACTACGACGCGCGGTTCATCCCGTACGGGCCCTCCCAGGGACTCCCGGAGTTCATCGAGGCGCTCGGTTTCTATTACAGGAGCGTCGGCCTGGATGT
The DNA here is from genome assembly GCA_043740355.1 of Acidobacteriota bacterium. GTDB lineage: Bacteria > Acidobacteriota > Polarisedimenticolia > Polarisedimenticolales > DASRJG01 > DASRJG01. The sequence goes on from JAYUCM010000378.1 coordinate 10,706, forward strand.
GGCCCCCGAAGAGATCTTCGTCACAACGGCCGGCAGCGAGGCGCTCCTGTTCACGTTCGGCGCGGTGTGCGACCCCGGCGACGAGATCCTCGTCTTCGAGCCGTTCTACACGAACTACAACGGCTTTGCGGCTCTGGTCGGCGTGTTGCCCGTTCCCGTCACGACGCGCGCCGAAGACGGCTACCACCTTCCGGGTCGCGACGCGATCGAGGCCAAGATCGGACCGAGGACACGGGCGATCCTGATCTGCTCGCCGAACAACCCGACGGGCACCGTCTACACCGACGCCGAGATGAGTCTGCTCGCCGCGATCTGCCGCGACCGCGGCCTCTACCTCATCGCCGACGAGGTCTACCGCGAGTTCGTCTACGGAGGGGCGAAGCACCATTCGGCGCTCACCCTCCCGGGCTTACGCAATCAGGTGATCGTGGTGGACAGCGTTTCGAAGCGCTACTCGCTCTGCGGCGTGCGCATCGGCAACATCGTCTCGCGCAATCGTGAATTGATGGAGGCGTTCCTCCGTTTCGGGCAAGCGCGCCTCTGTCCGCCGACCCTCGGCCAATACGCGTGCACCGCGCTGACCGGGATCCCGAGCGACTACATCCCGGGGGTCGTCGCCACGTACGAGAGGCGGCGCGACGTCGTCTTTGCGGCACTCGCCGCGATCCCCGGCGTCCTCTGCCTCAAGCCCGAGGGGGCGTTCTACCTGTGCGCGCGCCTCCCCGTGAACGACGCCAACGCGTTTGCCGAGTTCCTCGTGCGCGATTTCGACGTCGACGGCGAGACCGTGACGATCGCTCCGGCCGACGGCTTCTACGCGACGCCGGGTCTCGGGAGCGATGAGGTGCGCATCGCGTACGTCCTCGAAGAGGACAAGCTCCGCCGCGCGATGACGATCCTGAGGAAGGCGCTTGCGGCCTACCCCGGCCGGGTGCTCTAACCCCCGGAATCGCGGCGGGCGCGCTCCAAGCCGACCGCGGCCGCGAGAAGCGGCAGGTTGAGCTCGTGGTGGCCCGTGAGCGAAAAACTCTTCCCCTTGCCGAGCACGGGTCGGCGCAGCACGTTTTCGTCCGTGCGGTATTGACGAAGCACGTCCAGGTTGGCGGTCGCGAAGCCCGAAAGATCGTGCCCGAGGTTCACGGCGATCGACAACGCCTTCAAGAAGACTTCGGGGAGCAGGACGGCCGATCCCAGGTTGATCCAGACCCCGCCCGCGAGCGACGAGACGATCGTGACGAGCCTGCGGAAGTCGGTGAAGGTGGCCGCACCGATCGCGGCGCCGTCGGCCGAGGGGTGCTGATGGACGATGTCGCTTCCAATCGCCACGTGCACGGTCACCGGGACCGTAAGCTCGAACGCGCGCGCGAGGAGGCTTGCCCCGCGCTGCGGCAGCCGCGACTCGACGATGCGCCTCCCCAGCACTTCGCCGAAGCCCGAGCCCGTAGCGGCCGCTTCCTTCGCCGCCTCGTTCAACGCGCGCCCGGTCTCGTCCGCCATCCCGTAGCGCCCCTCGTGGAGCCCGCGGCCGACGTCCTCGGAGGTTGCACCGATCGCTGCGATCTCCCAGTCGTGAATCGCGCCCGCTCCGGTCAGCGCGAGCGCTGTGATCGTCCCCTCTTCCATCATGCCGATGAGCACGGGCGCCAGACCCACCTTGATCACGTGGGCCCCCGCCGCCGCGACGACCGGATGGTCCTCGGCACGCGCCTGGACGATCGCCGCGGCGAGCTCGCGCAAGACCTTCACGGCCAGCACGTCCGGAAGTCCGTCCAGAAAATCCCCCAGCGACGACGAGGCGACGACGGGCCGCGCGAATTCGTCGACGCGGACCTTGTTCGAGCGGGAGGCCAGCGGGTAGGTCGTCACACGCGACAGATCGGCGGGGAGCACGGGTTTCGACATCGGTGCTTACCGCCCCGTGAATCGTGGAGCGCGCTTCTCCGCGTACGCGGCGAGGCCCTCGCGGGCGTCGTCGGACTCGAAAAGCCGCTGCTGCAGCTCGCGCTCCAGGGCGAGCCCATCGTTGAAGCCCACCTCGAGACCGGAAACCACGGCGCGCTTGATGAGCCCCACGGCCTTCGAAGCGCGCGACGGAGGAAGGAACTGACCGGCGTACTCTTCGACGTTGGCGTCGAACGTTGCCGACTCGAAGACCTCGTGAACGAGCCCGAGCTGCGCGGCGTCCTCGAAGGAGAAGGTGCGGCCGGTCGCCATGAGCTCGAACGCGCGCGCGCGCCCGAGCGCCCGAGCGAGGCGCTGCGTGCCGCCCGTGCCCGGGAGCACCCCGAGGTTGACCTCGGGCAGACCGATCTTGCCTCCCCCCTTTTTGGCGACGCGCAGATCCGCCGCGAGCGCGATCTCCAGGCCGCCGCCGACGCAATGCCCGTTGAGCGCCGCGATCACGACCTTGGGCGTCTGCTCGAGGCGGTTCAGCGTCTCGTTGGCGTGGAGACAGAAGTAGTACTTGAAGCCGGGATCGGCTTCGGCGAGCATCTTGATGTCGGCACCGGCGCAGAAGAACTTCTCGCCCTCGCCGCGGACGACGATCGCGTGGACCGAGCGGTCCATGCGCGCTTCCAGGATGGCGGCGTCCAACTCGCGCATCATCGCGTAGCTGTACGTATTGGCGGGCGGATCGCACAGCGTGATCCAACCGATCCCGCCGCGAACTTCGTAGCGAATCTTTTCGTGGCTCATGCTCGCTCCCTCACGCGGTCTTCGTCAGGCGGCGCACGACGGCGTCGGCGGCTGCCTGCGCTCCCAGGGACCCTTGCACGTCGGCCGTGCATTCCTTCGCCTCGAGGCACGAAACGACGGCGGCCTCGATGGCCCCTGCCGCTTCGGCCAGCCCCGTATGCTCCAACATCATCCCCGCGGTCAGGATCGCGCCGAACGGGTTCGCGGTGTCGGTTCCGGCGTACTTCGGAGCCGAGCCGTGGACCGGCTCGAACATCGACGTCCTGCCGGGGTGGAGATTCCCCGACGCCGCCATGCCGAGGCCGCCCTGAAGCGCCGCCCCGAGATCGGTGACGATATCGCCGAACATGTTGCACGTGACGATGACCTCGAACTGCCGCGGGTCCTTGATCAGCTGCATCGTCAGCGCGTCGACGTACAGGTGGTTCGACTGAATGCCGGGGTACTCCGCGGCGACTTCCGAGAAGACCCGCTGCCAGATGTCGTGCGCGTGGCGCATGGCGTTCGACTTGTCGGACATGGTGACCTTCTTGCGCCCTTTCGCCTCCGCGAACGCGAAAGCGGCGCGCACGATGCGCTCCACCCCTTTGCGGGTGTTCACGTCCTCCTGGATGCCGATCTCGTCGGGCGTCCCCTTCTTGAAGATCCCGCCGATCCCCGCGTATGCGCCTTCGGTGTTTTCGCGGAAGACGACGAAGTCCACGTCGCTCGCGGCGTAGTTGCGCAGAGGGCAGAGGCGCTCGGTCAGGCACCGCACCGGGCGCACGTTGGCGTAGAGGTCCATCTTGAAGCGCGTGCCGAGGAGGATATCGGCGGCGTGCTTCATGTCGGGCACCCGGGGATCCCCGAACGCCCCCATGAAAATGGCGTCGTACCCGGACCACACTTCGAGGGCGCTTTCGGGGAGCGTCTCGCCCGTCGCCAGATAGCGCTCCGCGCCGTAGTCGAAGTGCTCGAGCGTGAGGCCGAAACCGAAGACCTTCGATGCGGCCTCGAGCACCTTGACGGCTTCTCTCGTGACGTCGATGCCGATGCCATCGCCCGGAACCATCGCGTAGCGTCGATCCATCGGGAGTCCTTTCGAGGCTCGTTCGGCGGCCCGCGGGAAACGCCGATTCTATCGCGGCTTGAGGGCCCGAGCGGCGCGGGAGGTCACGCCCGCGAAGAGGACCACGGCGACGGCGAAACCCACCGCGTCCGCGAGGACGTCCCACGCGGTGGCGTCACGCCCCGGAACGAAGGACTGGTGGAACTCGTCGGAGATGCCCCAGAAAATCACGGCCATCCCCGCGTAGACCGTGGAGGCAAGACGCGGGCGTTCGAATCCACCGTGAAAAGCGCGCAACGCGAGCATGCCCAAGCCGGCATAGCCGACGGTGTGCAGGAGCTTGTCCCAGATGTAGTGCGCTCCCGGTACGTCCGACAGCGAGGAGAGCCAGAAGATCAACACGAGGGCCCCGAGGAAAGGGCCCCAGAGAGTGAGGATCGAGCGTTTCACCGCGGGAAGGGCAGCATCAGGTAAGCGAGCAGCAGCACGCCTCCGGCCATGCCGAGCCAAACGAGTCCGCCGAACCTGAGCTGCTCGCGCCGGTCGCGTCGTGTCAACGCCGAGAAAAACGTCGCGATGATTCCCGAGTACACGACGAGGTGGGCGAAGTGGCTCCGCACGTCAGTCCTTCCTCCGCTTGGCGATGTCCCAAACGTCCATCAAGAGCAGGAGGTTCATCAGACCCGCCGACCAGAGGTAGGCGGTCCCGTAGGCCGAAACGGCCGAGCGCTGCCGCTCCCTGAACTTCTCGATGCGGGGGCGGTAGGAGGCGGCGGCCGCGTCGGGCACCGCATAGGCGGGTTCGCCGTAGACGCCCATCCTCGCGAAGAGGTCGGCCGGACCCACGCCGACGTTCGCCACCAATTGCAGGCCGGTCAGGAATCCTTCGCGCGGGGAGTAGAGCGCGAGGCGACCGTCGTGGGCGAGGCCCAGACCGAACGAGCCCATGATCAGCACGAAGAATAGTGCCGCGCGACGCATGCGGCCGAGGACGGCATGACCCGCCCCGGGAACCAGCCAGCCCAAAAGGAGCGCAGCGGCGGTACGCCCGAAGGACACGTCATCGCCGGCGCGGCCCGCCATGGGGCGAGGTTCGGTCATCGTCTACTCGGCCGACTCCGGCACGACCTGAACCGAGACGCTCGCGCCGACCTGCCGGTGAATCTTGATCGGGACGTCGAAGGTCCCGAGCGAGCGGATCGGATCGTGGAGCTGGATCTTGCGGCGGTCGACCTCGATCCCTTTGGCTTTCAGGAGATCCGCGATTTCTTGACTCGTCACCGAGCCGTAGAGAGCGTCGTTCTCACCGACCTTCTTCCCGATCACGAGCTTGATCTCGGCGATGCGCGCGGCAAGCAAGGTCGCGTCCTCGGCTTCTTTCGCCTCGCGGACGACCCAGACCTTCTTACGCAGCTCGATCTGACGCGTGTTCCCCGCGGTCGCCTCGAACGCCAGGGCCTTCGGAAAGAGGAAATTGCGCGCGTAGCCGGCGGCGACGTTCACAACCTGGCCGCGTTCTCCGAGGTTGTCGACGTCTTCTCTCAGTAGGATCTTCACGCGAGCCTCCCCGCCTAGTCCGAGGTGAACGGGATCAGCGCGAGGTTCCGCGCGCGCTTGATCGCCTGCATGAGCTGCCGTTGGTGCGTGGCGCACGTGCCCGAGATGCGCCGCGGCAAGATCTTGGCACGCTCCGGGATGTAGCTCTGCAGCGTGCGGAGGTCCTTGTAGTCGACCCAGCGCGCCTTGTCCTCGCAGAACTTGCAGTACTTGCGACGGCGGAACAAGAACCGCTTCCGGCCGCCGGTGCGCGGCCCCGCACCTCGTCCACCGCCACCGCCACCGCCGCCCGTCGGCCGCGAACCGTACCCGCCGCCGGGGTTGTCTCTCATGTAGCCCATCGTCGGTCCTCCCTCGTTGCGGGACGCGGTCTAAATCTGGTCTTCGAAATCGACGTCGTCCTCGTCGCGCGCTCCAGCGGGCGGCGCGTCGGAGACATCGGTCAGCAAGCTCGCGACCCGCGCCGCCTCGTCGGTGACGAGCCCCGCCGCGCGCGCCGCCTCCGCCTCGGCACGCGCCTGCGCGTCGCGGACGGCCTGTTCCTTCGAAGCCACCGCCCAATCGAGCTCCATCGAAACGGTCATATGACGGATGACTTTGTCGGAAATGCGCAAACGCCGGTCCAGCTCCTTGGGGACGCCGGAGTCGGAGTCGTAGAGAAACCGCGTGTAGACGCCGTCTTCGAATTTCTTGATCGGGTAGGCGAGACGGCGGCGGCCCATGCGGTCGTTCGCGGCGAAGACGCCCCCGCCGTCGGACACGACGGCGGTCAACGCATCGACGACCGCGCGCTCTTCTTCGTCGGTCAAGGTGGGCAGGGTGATGAAGACGGTTTCGTAGGTACGAATCACGTGCACCTCCTCACGGCGTATCGCCTCCGGACACAACCGGAGGCGAGGGGTGCCGAACCGCCGGCGACGGTTCGAACTGTGCTTTTCTGCGCTCGCGTCGGAGAGCATCCCCGGCGCGAAAGGCGGACGTTACCATCGGTTGCCGGCGTTGCGCCACCCGCGACCCTCACGGCACGCCGTTGTACGCCTTCTGGGCGATCTCGGCGCCGTCCTTCAAGACCGCTTCCAGAGCGTCGGCCCCCCGTTCGACCATCGTGGCGACGACGGGGCGCTCGTCCGGGTGGAAAGGGGCGAGGACATAATCGGCCAGCGCGTGGCTGTGCCGGCCTTCGCCCAGAACGCCGAGCTTGACCCGCGGAAATTCGCCCGTGCCGAAGCTCTCGATGAGCGAGCGCACGCCGTTGTGCCCCCCCGCCCCTCCCTCCGGGCGGACGCGCACCCTCCCGAAGGCGAGATCGGCGTCGTCGAAGACGACGATGAAGTCCCCCGGCTCGACGGCGTACTTCCTCCGAAGCGCGGCCGCCGCTTGGCCGCTGCGATTCATCAGAGTTCGGGGCTTCGCGAGCACGACGCGTTGGCCGCCGCAGGTGGTCTCGGCGCGCCAACTCAGACGCCCGAGATCGCCGTGCGCGGTGAACTCGACGCCGCAGCG
>JAYUCM010000379.1:0-6973 GCA_043740355.1 Acidobacteriota bacterium
CGATGCCGGCAAATCCGGTCACGCTGTGTACTGTCTGTCTTTTCACGTCGACTACTGGGACGGACTGGGCTGGAAGGATCCGTATTCCGACCCAGCGTTCACCCGGAGGCAGGCACAGTATGAGACGGCCTTCGGCGTCCACGGCCCCTATACGCCACAAATGGTGGTCAACGGGACGGACCAGTTCGTCGGTTCCGACGGATCGCGGGCCGAGAAGTCGGTCGCGGATTTCCTGTCCCGGAAAGCCCTGGTCTCCGTTCAACTTCAGGCGTCCGTCGAGGGTCGGAGCGTTGCCGTCGACTGGAAAGTCACCGACGCGAACCCCGCGTCCGAGTTGCACGTGGCATGGGCACAAGCGGAAGCCGTATCGAACCCGGATCGCGGCGAGAACGCCTCGCGAAAGCTGCATCACGTTCATGTGGTCCGCGCGCTCCGTTCGATTCAGCTCTGGAGAGTCTTCGAGGGCCACCTAACGCTGACGCCTCCGGAACTTCGCTCCGGGTCGGTGATCGCCTTCGTTCAGGACGTCAAGACCGGAAGAATCCTCGGGGCGGCCGCAAGGCACGTAACGATCGAGCGGTGACGGCTAGCCTCCTGCCGCCATTGCTTTCGCGGTTGCGAGGGCGATCACCGCGTCACGCGGCAGGTCGGAAACGAGCACACACACGACGTTTGCCTCCGCCCAGAAGACTGCGGTGACGCCGTTTCGCTCGTGCACCGCGAAGGGGATCGTGCCGCGGAGGAAGCGCTCGGCGCCTGCCGGAAGCTCGTCGAGCCGCCCGAGAAACATCTGGCAAACGAGCAGGTGCTCGCGTCCATCACGGTAGACGTACAACGCGGAATCGTGGTCGCCGATGCGATGGACGCGTCCTCCGACGACGCGCCAGCCCATCATCGCGAGATCGAGCACGCGAACGCGGAATCCGAGCGCATGTTGCGCAAAGAAAGTCTCGAGCTCGTCGGGTCGTTCCGTGACTCGATCGAGCACGAGCGCCCCCTGCTGCACCGCGGCGATTTCACTCACCGCGTACGCGACCAGGTCCACCGCTGGAGTGGGCACCGGAGGCTTCATCCACCGAACCACGAGGAGGACCGCGATGAGGACCGCCGCGGCTGCAGCGACAAGAGACAGGACGCTCCGCCGCGCGGTGCGATCCGAGGAAGGCTGGGCCATCCGGGCGCTGTCCTCCCGGTCCAGGACGGCGCGCATGCGCGCCTCGAACGCCGCGCCGTCGGAGCGCTCCGACGCCTCGGCGTGGGCGGCCTTCACTCCTTCGCAGGCTGCGCGAAGCAACTCGACGTCGCGGCGGCAACGCGCGCACTCCGCCAAATGACCCTCGACCGTCGCCTGCCGCTCCGTATCGAGGCGACCGTCGAGCAGCTCTTGCAGCGCGTCGGTGGGATGGAACGTCGGCGCCGTCATTCTGTTCCTACCTTCCTCCCCTTTCGCCTAGCCCAGTCCGCGAGCGCGACGGCGAGCACCTTGCGGCCGCGGAAGAGGCGCGAGCGAAGCGTTCCGACCGGGCACCCGACAACCGCGGCGGCCTCTTCGTACGAGAGTTCGTCGAGGTCCACGAGGACTACCGCTGAGCGGAACGGGTCCGGCAGAGCGGCGAGCGCTCGCTGCGCTTCCGAGCCGTCCCAGGCGAGGCGCGGATTGTCGAGGACGGCCGCGTGCGCGTCGGGGTCGGGAAACTCCAGACCTCGCTCGAACCGCTCCTCCATCACGTTCATTGACACGGTTCCGCGCGAGGTGTGTTGCTTCTGGGCGGCATTCGCATGGATCGAGTACAGGATGGTAAACAGCCACGCACGCGCGTTGGTTCCGGGGACGAACGAGTCGAAGGTCCGGTACGCTCGCAAGAACGTCTCCTGGACCAGATCGTCCGCAGCGTCTGCGGGTCGCGTCAAGCGGCGGGCCGTGGCCCGCAGGCTGGAGGCGAGGGGGAGCGCGACCCGCTCGAACTCGAGGCGACGATCTGTGCGATCCGGCGCGTGACTCATCGGGCGAGATCGTAACGCAGTCTGCGGGGTTACCGTCTCCCGCACGATCGGGAACTTTTCGGCCACCTCGCCTGTTCTAGGACGGGTGCCTTGCAATGAAATCCGAAGAGATACCCAACGCGGTGCCGCACGCCGCGTGAGACGAGAAAGGATGGAGCCATGAGATTTCGCGCGTCCGCCCTTGCGACCCCCTTGCTCCTCACCCTGTGTACGGCCGCTATCGCTGCCCCTGATCGTCCCGCCGTCGGCGCGGTATATGCGGCGAATAACGCCCCGTCGGGGAACCGCGTGATGGTGTTCGATCGTGCGCCGAACGGATCGATCAGTCCCGCCGGCACGTTCGCGACCGGCGGCACGGGGAGCGGCACAGGCCTCGGGAATCAGGGTGGAGTCGTGCTAACGGCCGACTCTCGCCGCCTGCTCGTCGTCAACGCCGGGAGCGACGAGATTTCCCTGTTCAAAGTGCGCGGTAATGGACTCGCGCTTCTGGACATCGTCGGATCGGGGGGCCGCCGGCCCGTCAGCGTTTCGGTCCATCGAAACCTGGTGTACGTCCTGAACGCCGGCGGAGCGGTCGGCGCACAGGACAACATCTCCGGCTTTCGCATCACGGAACACGGTCGGCTGGTGCCACTGGAAGATTCGACCCGCGCCCTCAGCGGCGCGTCGACCGCGCCGGCGCAGGTGTCCTTCACACCCGACGGCGATCTACTCGTCGTGACCGAGAAGGCGACGAATTCCATCCTTACTTTCGCGGTCGATCGCGATGGCTTTCCAGAGGCCCCGGTGCAGAACGCCTCGGTGGGCGCGACGCCGTTCGGCTTCGCATTCGACCGACGCGGCCACCTTCTCGTGTCGGAGGCGTTCGGCGGGGCCGCGAACGCGAGCGCGTTGTCTTCATACGAGGTGGAGGACGACGGCGTGCTCCACGTCATCAGTCCGTCCGTGCCCACGACCGAATCCGCCGCGTGCTGGGTCCAGACGACGCTCGACGGCAGGCACGCTTACGTGACGAACACCGCGAGCGGCACGATTTCCGGTTATTCCATCCGGCCGGACGGAAGTCTCGAACTCCTGGACGCGGACGGAGTGACCGAATCCTCCGGGGGAGCGGGATCCGGACCGATCGACATGGCGCTCTCGGACGATGGACGATTCCTCTACGACCTCCGCGGGGGAAACGGATCGATCGGGATCTCCCGAGTGCGCGCCGACGGTAGCCTCATGCCCGTCGGGAGCATCAGCGGCTTGCCCGCCGGCACGAACGGGCTCGCCGCACGCTGAACCCACCCGGGGCGGCAGCGAGTTCGGAAGCGTCCGGCGGGAGCCTGTTGACTCCCGAGGGCTGCCGGGCCGAGAATCCCCTGGTCAAATCATTCGAGAAAGGGGGCATCGATGACCTGCGACCAATTGCGGTTTCGGATCACGCATCTCTCCGCTTCGATTCCAGACGGTGTGCCGATCGAGTGGCGGCGGCAAGGTTTCGCTTCAGGTCCGCTGACGATCGACCTCGATGCCGACGACACGAGCCACGGGCTCCTCGATTATCGGGCGCGACGGGCCGCAGCGGAGTTCCACGTTCTTCTCAGATTTCCCGAGTTCGCCGAATCGCTCGGCGGGATGGGAGTCGACGCCGCTTGGACGCGACCGGTGCGCGCGGTGCTTCGATCCGAAGGGGACATCCTCGAGGACCACGGCTTTGCTCTGAGCGGGCAGTGTCAGATCCTGCCGCACGCCATGTTCGCCCCGGGTTCGGCCGGCGCCTCGGTCCTTCCTGGCCACTGAAGGCCCGATGCGGGCTCCCGGTCGGGAGCCGAAATTCGCCGGGACCTTCGAGACGGCAGGCCGGTCTCATGGCAGTTCACGCCGGGCGAGAAGCGGCTCTCGCTCAGGTTGCCTCCGGCATTCGGCGGAATGACCCACGAAGTCTGCCTGACAGGCGGCTATACGTTCGTTTCGCTCGAATCCGAATCGGCTGCGGCCTGAAAGAACGGAACGGATTAACCGGCCCCGCTCTCCTCCTGACGGGTGCGACGGGTCTGGTCGGGAGGCATCTCGCTGCTGCCCTCGCTGCAGCCAGGCCGGATCGGCGGCTCGTCTTTCTCGTTCGAAACCGCGAGCGGGTCCCCGTCAGGTGGCCGGCTGGCACGACGATCCTGGAGGGCGACATCCGTCGCCCGGGTCTTGGGCTCGCTGCGGCGACGCTCGCCGGGTTGCGCAACTCGTTGACAGAGATCATCCACTGCGCGGCCGACGTCCGCTTCGGACTACCCCTCGACGAGGCACGCCTCGCCAATACGGTGGGCACGGCGAACGTGCTGGCGCTGGCGGCGTCCTGCGCGCGGCTGGAGAAGCTGGCCCACATGAGCACGGTCTTCGTGTTGGGGCGGTCGGTCGGCCGCGTGCCCGAGGGTCCTCTACCCGTCAGCCCGTGCTTCAGCAACACCTACCAGCAATCGAAGTACGAGGCTGAACTGCTCGTCTTCGAAAGTATGACTCGCGTTCCGGCCGCGATCTTCCGGCTCAGCTCGATCATCGGTGACTCCCGGACGGGGCGCGTTGAGCAGTTCAACTACGTCCACCAGGTCCTGCGGCTCCTGCCGCGAAACGTTCTGCCCTGCGCTCCCGTCAACCCGGCCGCGCCGATCGATCTGATTGCGACCGATTGGGCCGCCGCCGCGGTCGCGTACGTCTTCGACCAAAGGTTCAAGCCGGGGAGCGTGTATCACTTTTGTGCCGGGCCGGACGGAAGTCTCTCGGTGCGGGAGATGATCGATCTGACGGTGGAAGCTTTGGAGCGCCACCCGCGGGCGCGGCGCCTCCTCCCGCTAAGACTCCCCGAGTTCGTGAGTCTCGAGCGCTACGAGGCATGGGTCGAAAACGCGCGACGGGACGGCGACCGTCTGCTCAACGACCTCCTTCGGGCGCTTTCCTACTTTCTCCCGCACCTTGCCCTGGTCCAGGCCTTCGACAACGCGAACGCCCGCGCCGCGCTTGCCGGGAGTGGAGTCGAGCTTCCACAGATTCGGAGCTACTACGGCAAGGTCATCGACTACTGCCTGCAATCGGATTGGCAGACGACATGACGCGCATGGGAATCGTCGGGCATGCGGCCGCCCTCGCGGCAACCGGCCGCCTTCCCTCGGCCGTTCTCGGGTGTGCGACGATTGCGACGTTCCCTCCGTGAGCTGACTTATCATGTTCTGAGGGCCTCGCGAGCGGTCTTCGGGACGCTCTGAGCCAGAGGCACCGCATGCTGAGAGAAGAGATCGAACGACGCGTTCTCGCTGTCTTCCAAAAGAACGGACGATTCGGGTCGAAGCCGCTCGGGCCCGAGACGACCTTCGCGGCACTGAACCTTGACTCGCTCGACGTTATCAGCATCGTATTCGACCTGGAGGACGAGTTCGAGGTCTCGGTTCACGACGAGGGGGTGCGCCGATTGCGCACGATCCGAGACGCCGTTGATTGCATCGCGACGCTCAAGCGGAAAGGCGAGTCATCGTGAGACGCGTGGTCGTCACCGGCCTCGGAGTCTTCTCTCCTCTCGGTAACGACATCCGCGCCGTCTGGGACGCAGTAACCGGCGCGCGCTCCGGCATCGCGCCGCTGAAGCGCTTCACCTGGGACGAACCGCGCGTCTATCCGGTCGGGGAAGTCCACGACTTCGACCCAACCGCGCACTTCACTTCAGGCGACCTCGAGCTTCTCGACCGCTTCTCGCAGCTCGCCGTCGTTGCGGCGCGAGCGGCCGCCGCTGACGCAGGTCTAGAACTTCGGAACGACGAGATGGATCGCGCGGGCGTCGCCGTCGGTTCCGCCTACGGCGGAGCCGAGACTTATGAGGCCACCTACCGACGACTCTACGGCGAGAGGGTCCCGCGCGTGCACCCCATGACGATCCCGCGCCTGATGCACAACGCCGCGGCGAGTCAGATCTCGAAGGCCCTCCAGGCCCGAGGACCGTGCCTCTCGATCTCGACCGCCTGCGCGTCGGCAGCTCAAGCAATCGGCGAGGCGTACCGGGCGATAACCGCCGGCACGGCGGACGTCATGCTCGCCGGAGGCTCGGATGCGCCGCTTACTCCCGGGATCCTGAAGTCTTGGGAGGCCATGCGCGTCCTTGCCTCCGGTTCGGACGACCTCGCTCAGGCGTGCCGGCCCTTCAGCGCCGACCGCGACGGGATCGTCCTCGCCGAAGGGGCCGCGATCCTCGTGCTCGAGGAGTCGGCGCGCGCACGGCGCCGCGGCGCGCACATCTATGCCGAATTCGCAGGCTACGGTGCCAGCTCCGATGGAGGCCACGTCACGCAGCCGAGCGTCGAGGGACCGGCGCGCGCAATGGAGTTGGCACTTCGCGACGCGGGCGCGGCGCCCGACGACGTCGACTACGTCAACGCACACGGTACCGCGACGCGGCTGAACGACGTGGTTGAGACCCGCGCTATCCGTCAGGTTTTCCGCGACGCGGCGCGGGTACCCGCCGTCAGCTCGACCAAGTCGATGCACGGCCACTTGATGGGAGCTTCGGGCGCGCTCGAGCTCCTGATCACCGTGCTTGCCCTCCACCACGGCGTCCTCCCGCCGACCGCGCACTATCGTGGCCGCGACCCCGAGTGCGATCTCGACTACGTGCCGAATGAGGCCCGGCCCCAACGGATTCGCCTCGCCCTCCCGAATTCCTTCGCCTTCGGCGGGATCAACGCGGTCCTGGCTGTCCGTACGCTCTGAGGTCCGGAGCCGAAAACCGCGCCCTCGGGCGCGCGTCTCGACTGCCATGAGTTCCCCGGACGCTTCGACGGCTTCTGCGCCGCCGGCGGCATGCGCGAACGGAGTGTCTGCGCGCCGGAGGTTTCTACCTCGCATCCTCGAAAAAGGGGAGTGTCCCAGAGCTGTCCAAGATAATCATCTTGGACGGGGTTGAGCTCCGAAAAGGCGCGGCACTTCGACCTCCACAGACCGTCTGGCG
>JAYUCM010000380.1:0-2857 GCA_043740355.1 Acidobacteriota bacterium
GCCCGTGCTCATCCACAGCGTCGAGCCGGAGTATCCGGAGGAATTGCGTGCTGCGGGCATCGGCGGCAGCGTTGTCATCCGAACAGTCGTCCGCCGGAACGGCACCGTCGGCGGAGTGAGCGTTCTCAGCTCCTCGAATTCCAAGTTCAACCGATCCGCGGTAGCCGCCATCAAGCAGCGCAAGTACGAACCCGCGCTCGAGAACGGGTGGCCGGTGGAGGTCGAGCTGACGGCAACCGTCGCTTTCGGGCTCCCTCTTGCTTCAGCGAGCGCTGCTCCAGGCGGCGAGCCCAGCATGCCGACCGGCGACGTTGTGTTCCCCGTAGTCGTCAGGAAGGTCGAGCCGATCTATCCCGATGACGCGCGACTTGCCAGGATCGAAGGCCACGTCATCCTCCAGGCGATCGTCGACAAGAACGGGGACGTCACCGAGGTGACCGTCCTCGAGTCCACGAATCCCAGGTTCAACGAGGCGGCCATGGAGGCCGTCAGGCAGCGCAAGTACAAGCCCGCCATCAAAGACGGGAAGCCCATCGCGATCTATTTCACGATCCGCGTTGATTTTCGGCTGCGGTGAGAGCGGATCGATCCCAAACGTCGGATTCTCGATGTTTTTCTCCCGGCGACGCGGTTTAGGCCCGCGAAAAGGGGCTTTTTTCGAAAAATGGCCTCCTAGGATCGGCCAGGATCGACGATCGGGTCCCCGTCCGGGCGTTCCGACGCCTGAAAAGAACGAAAGTACGGCGAAGCCTAAGCCGCTACCCCGCCCTGCCCGCGAGCGTTGCCTCGGCGACTTCGACCAGTTTCCCGGTCGCGACGTCGTAGACATACCCGTAGATCGGGATGTCGCGAGGCACCAACGGATGGCTTCGAATTCGTTTGACGTCCGCGGCGACGCTTCGTGATTGCTCCTTGATCGTCAGCCAATCGATGAATTGACCCTCGGTCGAACCCGGCCCTGCCCCACCGTCGCGCCAGACCTTGCCGTCGAACGTCGCGGTCTTGAGACTGCTCGCGAGCAGATCGCGCATGATCTCGTCGGTGAACAGCTCCATGCCGCAGTTCGTGTGATGGATGACGAACCACTCGCGCGTGCCCAGCAGCTTGTACGAAATGACGAGCGACCGGATGGCATCGTCGCTGGCCCGGCCGCCTGCATTCCGAATGACGTGAGCATCGCCCTCCGCAAGCCCCGCATACTTCGACGGGTGCAGTCGGGCATCCATGCACGTGAGAATCGCGAAGTGTCGGGCCGGCGGCAAGGCCAACTTGCCCTTGTCGCCAAAGCTTGCCGCGTAACGCGCATTCGCCGCCAAGACCTCTTTCAGAACCTCGCTCATCGTGTGTCCTCCTCGCCCTGAAAAGAAAAGCGGCCCAGCACGCGTGGTGCATGGGCCGCTTTCGATCGCCGTTTGCCGTGTCAGGTCAGCGTCTTACTCTACAGTTGCCTCCGAACACGCTCTTTCGGGCGAAGGGCGCGGCCCTTCCCCCGACAACAAGCGCAACAGCCTTGCAGAGTGATCGTACGCATCGCACGAGAACGTACGAAGGACGCGCTGGGGCGTCAAGCGATTCTTTGGGGCGACTATCTCTGGACTTTGGTCGCGAAGGTGGTCGTGTCCTTGCAGGCGCAGGTGCACATCCGGCTCGTCGAAGACGACGTGAAGCACCCTCCGGCGCGCTCGCGGGTTTCGAGCTCTTCGACCTCGAGGTTCAGGCTAAGGACCGTCATGTTCTCTTTCATCGTTCGTTCCTCCTCGTGTGGCGACTCCCACTATCAACCTGTGAGGAAGCCGCGTCAAGGAACGCGCACAACCCCTCGCGTCGGCCGAGATGGAGCTGGCGGTCGGTAGCGCCGGGCGGCTAGCGGTAGGCCACTCGTCAGAGTCCGAGGTCTAACTCAGCCTTCACGACCTCGTGGGGTATGCTCTCCCCAGACTCGGCAAGCGCCGCGTCCGCCGCCGCGTTGTCGAGCCGGTCCTCTTCCTCTTCGCGGAGCCGCTGCAAGAGCGCGAAGTCCTCCGCCGACACCAGGAACGCGACCGTCCGGCCGTCGCTATCGATTGCGACGGGCTCGCCGGTCGTCTCGACGGTCTTGAGGTTTTCAGGGAACCTCGCTCCAAGCTCCGCGGCGGTCTTGTGGGTCATCGCTTGGTCTCCGCTCGGAAGTATCCGGCGACCATCGGCGACCGTCAAGGCGCGGCGCCTTGGAATCGTCGATTCGGGGCCGGTTGCGTTGCGGGCCGGCAACCCTGCTACGGACACGGCGAAGCGGCGTCGAGCGCGGCGGGCCCGTAGGTCGCGGCCCCGTTTGCGCCCGACGCGCGGACGAAATAGTAGTAGCCGTCTCCGACAGCCGGATTCGCTTGCATGTCGTCGTAGGGGGTGTTCGCGACGTTGTTCGCCAGGCATGTCGCTTGTGAATAGCTGCCGGACGCGCGCACGCTTAAGAGGCTCCCCGTCACGACGTCGTAGCTCGTCGCGACGCCCATCGGCGCGTTCTGCGAGATCCACGAGATGCGGGGAAGTCCGGACAACTTGCTCTCGCTGACTCCGGCGACCGCGAGCGGGAATTGCGCGAAGACCGCATCGCCCGACGCCGGAGGTGGGTAGCCCTTTGACGCGTCATCCAGGACGAGCGCGCGGGCGGTGCCGGGGCTGGCGAAGGTGCGTGTGCCCATCGTGGCGTAGGTGCCGATCAGGGTCGACGTGTCGCCCGAGGGGTCGTACCAGTACGCGTTCGCCGAGGAGCCCGAGATCTTGGTCATGTCCACGGTGACGACCGTCCCGGACACCGGAACGTACGCCATGATCGTTTCGCCGGTTGCGGCGCGCGCCGTCGCGACGGTCGACGTGC
>JAYUCM010000381.1:0-6918 GCA_043740355.1 Acidobacteriota bacterium
GGGAACGATTCCGGCGCGCGGGCCGCGCTCGGAGGCCGCCGGCATCAGCTCGAGCGCGGCGTCCAAGATGTTGCGCATCCCGATGGCCTTGATCGCGGACGCGAGGACGACGGGGAAGATCTTGCGCTCGAGAAATGCCCTGTGCAGGCCCGCGACCATCTTGTCGTGCGGGATCTCGCCGCTCTCGAAGAAGATCTCCATGAGCGCGTCGTCGCTCTCGGCGACCATCTCGACCAGCTTGGCGTGGTACTCCTTCGCCATGTCCGCGAGGTCGGCGGGCAAGTCGGCGGCCGTGGACTGCCCGGAACCGTCCTTCGCGTAGCGGTGAGCTTTCATCGTGATGAGGTCGACGACCCCTTCGAACCCGGCCTCGGCGCCTATCGGGATCTGAATGGGGACCACGCGCCGGTCGAACCGCTCTAGGATCGACTGCATCGTCCGTTCGAACGACGCGTTCTCGCGATCGAGCTTGTTGATGACGAAGACGCGGGGAACCTGATACTCCTGACAGTACTGGAAGACGCGCTCGGTGATGACCTGGACCCCCGCGACCGCCTCGACGAGCAGGAGCGCCGCGTCGGCGACCGCCAGGCCGGCTTTGGCGTCCGCCACGAAGGCCGCGTACCCCGGCGTGTCGATGAGGTTGATCTTGGTGCCGCGCCATTCCAGGTGCGCGAGCGAGGTCTGCAGGGAGATCTTGCGGTCGATTTCCTCGTCGTCGAAATCGGTCGTCGCCGTGCCGTCATCGACCCGTCCCAAGCGGTTGACGGCCCCCGCGACGAACAACAGGGCGGAAACAAGGGAGGTTTTCCCGCAGTCGCCGTGGCCGATGAATGCGACGTTTCGAATATCCGGCGCGTCGTAGACCTTCATGGGGAGCTCCCGCGACGAAAGGCTGAAGGATAGCACGTTGAGCGGAAAACATGCCGATTCCGGCCCCGTTCCGGCGCTTTCCTTGACCTGCTCCCGCGCGGGAACTACGTTCCGGAACGGCCCGACATCGTCAGCGGGGGGAGACCTCGTCGTGATCGCCAACTGTCCGACCTGCGGCACGCATTACAAGCACGAGCCACCCGTCATGAAGGTCCGCGCTCGCTGCGTCCGGTGCGACACGACGCTATTTCTCGCGCGTCTGAGGCCCTACCGCATCGTGCCGGTCGACGCTCCTTCCGCGGAAGCTGTGGCGCGCGCGGTGAGCCACCTTCGGATCGGCCTCGATCACCCGGCCCTCGCCACGACGATCGCCCGCAACATCGCACGCACCGCGCCGTCGACGTTGCCGATCCTTCTCCGCGACATCCGGGACGACGAAGACCCTCTCCCGCAGATCCGCGAGATGACGTTGAGCGGAGCGTTCGAGTCGTCCGTGCCGCAGATCCAAGACCACGATATCCTCGCAGCGGACACAGGCGAGGCGTTCGGTCGGAGCACCGACGGCGACGCGGCACCGGAGACGTCGTCACCCGCCGGCGGAGCCGCGGCGACGTTCGCGCTGTGGTTGGCGACGGGCGCGATCGCCGGCACGGGGGCCAGTTGGACGATGGGCGGCACGACGATGAGCGGAATCGCGGCGGGGGCGACGATCGGGGCGGTCACCGGATGGGGATGGCGGCGATGGACGTCGCCGAAGTAGCCTCGAATCGCGTCCGGTCTCGGTCCGAAAGGTCCGACGCCTGCCCGCGCTGCGGCGAAGCGTGGTCCGCGGGATCCGGCGTCACGGCGCCGTCGTTCGGCGGACGCGCACTGCGCCGCTGTCGCCGGTGCGGAACTCGGGTCGCCGACGGAACGCCGGCGCCGCGCCTCGTGTTCACGTGCGAGGCTTGCGGGCTGCCCTTCCTCGCGGAATCGATTCTCCCCCACGGGGGGCAGCGCTGTGCCCCGTGCACGTTGGGCCTCGTTCCGCCCGAACTCCCCGATCGAGAGGTCGCCGCGGCGGCCGAGAACGAAGTTCGTGCCGCGCTCGCGACCCGCTGGCGTTTTGTCACGTCGTCCACCGCGCAGCCGTACCTGGATCGCATCGCGAGACAGGTCGCCGGGCGCATCGCCGGCGCGCCGGCAGCTCCCCGCGTCGTGCTCGTCGAAACGCCGGAACACCGCACGCTCGCGCTTCCCTCGGGGGCGCTCCTCGTCAGCACGGGGCTTCTCGCCGTCCTCGAGGACGAAGCCGAGCTCGCGTTCGTCCTCGGGCACGAGATCGCTCATGCGGCGTCGGGCGAAGCGGCGGTCCGGCTCGTTCGGCTCGGTTTCCAAGCCACCGCCAGGGAGCGCTCTGCTTCGGATGGACTGTGCTGGAGCGACGCCGCCGTCGACCTTGCGCGCCTCGGCTACGGCCGCAAGCGCGAACACGACGCCGACGCGTGCGCATTGCGCGCGATGCTCGACCTCGAGTACGAGCCACAGTCGGCCTGCCGCTATCTCCAGCGCGTTCACGCCGCGATTGCACGTGGGGACGACGCGGTCGCCGAGACCGAGGTCGCCCACCCGACGCCGTTCGACCGCATCCGACGCATCGAGCGGGCGCTCGGCGCGCGCGTGGCGGTGACGACGGACGTCCCCCGGGTCAACCGCGAGGTCTTTCGAAGGGCGTTGGCGCCCGACGCTCTCGCGGCGAGCCTCGTGCGGACCGAGCTCGACGCGCCGCAGCCGCTCCTCTGGGGGATGACCGCGCTTCTCGAGAAAAAACCGGGCGTGTTCAGCGTGCCGATCATCGTCGGCATCGTAGCTGCCGTCGCGGCCCTCGTGGCGCTTCTGACCTGGCTGGCCCGCTGAACGCGTTCGTCGTTGATATCCTTGCGGGATGCAGCGCGCCGCATCGGAGTCCATCGCCCTTCGGGACGCCCTCGAGGATCTACGGCGGCGGTACGACCGGCGCTTCATCGACAGCGATCCGGTCGGCATCGTCAGACGGTTTGACGATCCGGAGGATCGGGAGATCGTCGGGCTGATCGCCGCGGGACTGGCGTACGGTCGCGTCGCCTCGATTCGCGCAAGCCTCGAGAGCCTACTCATCTGGATCGGCCCCCGCCCGGCTCGATTCGTCGCCTCGTTCGACCCCGCCTGCGACGCGGCCCGATTCGACGGCTTCGTGCACCGCTTCACCCGCGGGCGCGACGTCGCGCTCCTCCTACACCTGGTGCGCCAAGCGAAGGAGCGCGCGGGCTCGCTCGAGTCGTTCTTCGTGGAAGGCGACCTGGATCCGGGGACTCCGACCTTGGGACCGGCTCTCGACGCGTTCGGCTCGCGGATGTTCGCCCTCGACGCGCGCCCGTTCGTGCGGGACGGCGTCGTCCCGCATCGCGACGGCGCGCGCTGGCTCCTGCCGCTTCCCACGGGCGGCTCGGCCTGCAAGCGATCGTGCCTCTTTCTGCGCTGGATGGTGAGGCCGGACGACGGCGTCGACTGTGGTGTCTGGACCCGAGTCTCGCCGTCGCGCTTGGTGTTGCCGCTCGACACGCACCTGTTGCGGGTCGTCCGGGCGCTCGGGTGGACGGCGCGGAAGAGCGCCGGTTGGCCCATGGCGCTCGAGGCCACCGCACGATTGCGTTCCCTCGACCCGGCCGATCCCATCCGGTTCGATTTCGCCCTCTCGCGCCTGGGGATCCTCGGCCTGCTGGACGCGCCGGGCGGGCGGCTGAGCGCGCGCAGCGTTCGACGGGCGCTGATGACCCGATGACAGGAGTGCGGCTCGGGGCGCACATGTCGATCGCGGGCGGCCTGCCCCAGGCCATCCTGCGTGCGCGCGAGGTCGACGCGACGGCCCTGCAGGTCTTCGTGAAGTCGTCGAACCAGTGGGCGGCGAGGCCGTTTGCAGCAGGCGAGGCGGAAGCCTACCGCGAGGCGTCCCGCGCGGCCGGGCTCGATCGCCACACGCTGGCCCACGCGTCGTACCTGATCAATCTCGCCTCCCCCGATGCCGCCCTGTGGGAGAAGTCGGTGAGCGCGCTCCGCGTCGAGCTGGATCGATGCGAAGCGCTCGGAATTCCCTGGCTGGTCGTGCACCCCGGCGCGCACGTCGGATCGGGTGTCGCCACCGGTATCGCGCGTGTCGTGGAGGCGCTCCGCCGCGTATTGCCGAAGGGACGGAAACACAGCGCCGGAGTTCTTCTCGAGAACACGGCGGGCCAGGGAACGACGCTCGGCGCGTGTTTCGAGGAGCTCGGCGAGATGCTCACGGCGGCGACGCATCCGCATCCTGTGGGGGTCTGCTTCGATACGTGTCACGCCCTCGCGGCGGGGTACGAGTTCCGCTCCGCCTCGGCGTACGCCGAAATGATGACCGCCCTCGATCGTGAGGTGGGCCTCGACCGTCTGCGCGGATTCCACCTCAACGACTCGAAAGGCGACCTCGGATGTCGGAGGGATCGCCACGAGCACATCGGTAAGGGGAAGGTCGGACTCGAGGCTTTCCGGCTGATCTTGGCGGATGTGCGCTTCCGCGACCTTCCCATGGTCATCGAAACGGAAAAAGGGGACGACCTCGCCGAGGACAAGATCAACCTCGGGGTTCTGCGCTCGGTCATCGCGCGATGAAGGTCGCGGATTTCGATTTTGAGCTTCCGCCCGACCGGATCGCCCAAGAGCCGGCGGCGATTCGCGACGCGTCACGGCTGATGGTTCTCGATCGCGGCACGGGCTCCGTGAGGCACCGCCGTTTCGCGGATCTTCCCGACGAGCTCGGCGCCGGGGACCTCCTCGTGCTGAACGACACGAAGGTCCTCGCGGCGCGGCTGCGTGGGACCAAGCCGTCGGGAGGCCGCGTCGAGGTCCTCCTCGTCGAGCCGGTCGTCGGGGACGGCGGCGCGCCGGTGTGGCGCGCCCTGCTCACCGGCTCGAAGTCGATCCGCCCCGGCGTGGAGATCGCGGTGCACCGGGGGCTGAAGCTGGTCCCGCTCGTGCGTGAAGGCGACGTGTGGCGGGTCGAGCTCGTGGTGGCGGGCGGCGGCGAACCGATCGCGGCCGTCGAAGCGGCTGGGGAGATGCCGCTCCCGCCCTATATCCGTCGCGGCGAGTGCGACCCGCGGAATCCGCTGGATCGTGAGCGGTATCAAACGGTCTATGCGCGGGTAGCCGGTGCGGTGGCGGCGCCGACTGCGGGGTTGCATTTCACGCGGGAGCTGCTGGAATCCTTGGCCTCGCGCGGCATCGAGACCGCGTTCGTCACGCTTCACACGGGCCTGGGAACGTTCGCCCCGGTGCGCGTGGCCGAAGTCGAGGCCCACCGCATGCACGACGAGGCCTTCTCGATTCCGGAAGCCGCGGCCGAAGCGGTCTCCGTGGCCCGCGCTCGCGGCGGGCGCGTCGTGGCCGTGGGCACCACGGTCGCGCGCGCTCTCGAGGCGCGTGCCGACGACCGGGGCGGCGTCGTGGCAGGCTCCGGGCGATCGGCTCTTTTCATCTATCCTGGATTCCGGTTTCGCGTGGTGGATGCCCTCGTGACGAACTTCCATCTCCCGCAATCGACTCTGCTGATGCTGGTCTGCGCGTTTGCGGGCACGGAGGCCGCGCTCGCCGCGTATCGCCTCGCCGTCCGGGAAGGGTATCGCTTCTTTTCCTACGGCGACGCGATGTTCGTGAGGGCCGCGTGAGCGTTTTTGCGTTCGAGGTGACCGGACGCGACGGCGCGGCCCGGCGCGGCCGGATGACGACGGCGCACGGGGCCGTCGACACGCCTGCGTTCCTGCCGGTGGGCACCCAAGGCGCCGTGAAGGCGGTGACCCCGGAGGAGTTGATCGCATGCGGGGCGCAGATCGTCCTCGCGAACACGTACCACCTCCATCTGCGACCGGGTCACGAGCTGATTCGAGATCTCGGCGGGCTCCACCGGTTTATGAGCTGGAGTGGTCCGATTCTCACCGATTCAGGAGGATTTCAGGTCTTCTCGATGAAGGGGCTGCGGACGTTGGACGAGGACGGCGCGACGTTTCGGTCCCACATCGACGGTTCCCTCCATCGACTCACGCCCGAATCGAGCATGGAGATCCAGTCGGCACTCGGCTCGGACGTGGCGATGGTGCTCGACGAATGTCCGCCGCTGCCCGCAGCGTGCGACGCGGTCGAGGCCGCCGTGGTCCGGACGACCCGTTGGGCGCAACGGAGCCGCGACGCGTATCGCGGGCCCGGCGTGCCGTTCGGCATCGTGCAGGGCGGCACGGACGAGGCCCTCCGTGAGCGAAGCGCCGCGGAAGTCTCGGGGCTGGATTTTCCGGGATACGCGATCGGCGGCGTTTCGGTCGGCGAGCCCCCCGAGGCGATCGCGCGGGTGGCGCGATTCACGGCGGCGCGCCTCCCGGAAGCACGCCCCAGGTATCTGATGGGAGTCGGTCGTCCCGAGGATATCGTCGAGGCGGTCGCCGGCGGGGTCGACCTCTTCGACTGCGTCATGCCCACGCGCAACGCCCGGAACGGAACGCTGTTCACTTCGGAGGGCAAGGTCAACATCAAGCGCGAGCAGTACCGCGCCGACCCGCGCCCGCTCGACCCCGCGTGCGCCTGCGAAACCTGCGCGCACTACTCGCGCGCGTACTTGCGACACCTGTTCGTCTCGAACGAGATCCTCGCTTCGCGGCTGAACACGATCCACAACTTGGCCTTCTACTTGGGTCTCATGCGGTCGCTCCGTGAGGCCATCGCCGGAAGGGCGTTCGCGGCGTTCCGGGAGTCGTTCCTTGCGCCCCGCTAGCGATCTCGTCTTCGTCGGGGACGTCCACCTGGACCGGGACGACGCCGACCTGCCGGCGTTCCTCGCCTACGTAAGGGGCTTGGGCCGCACCGCGGGGCGCATCGTCTTGATGGGCGATCTTTTCAATCTGTGGATAGGGGCGAAGGATCTCGAGCAGGAGCACCATCGCCTGGTGATCGCATGCCTGGCGGAGGTGCGGTCGTCCGGCACCGAGATCCACTACCTCGAAGGGAACCGCG
>JAYUCM010000382.1:0-6897 GCA_043740355.1 Acidobacteriota bacterium
CGGTTCTTCGGGCCAATTCACCTGAATTGTAATCGAGGGATGCACAAGAAAAAGGGGACACTCACCTTTTCCGAGTCCCCTGTTAACGGCCAAGCTCCGCGGGCCAGTTCGACACGAGCGTGAGAACGGGACCGCGCAGAGCTTGCGATCATTGTCGACGTACCAGGATTGCGGATGCGCAACCACGAGGCGATCTAAGGTCTTGACCCGGGCTCGTGCTTGGGGTACATCACGATCATGGCACTAAGACGTGCTCTCCACGTCGTGGCGGTGTGCGTTGTGGTCAACGCGAGCTCGGTAGCGCAGTACGTCAACTTCGAGGTCTCGCAGGTCCACCCCATCGGCTTGACGCTCTCGGGCGGCAAGCTTCTCGTGGTGAACACGCCCGATGCGACGCTCGAAGTCTTCACCGTCGACGGGGCCGGCAACCTCGCGCACGATGCGACGATCCCGGTGGGGTTGGAACCGGTGACCGTCGTCGCGCGGACCGACTCGGAAGCGTGGGTGGTCAATCAACTGTCCGATTCGGTGAGCATCGTCGATCTTGCCCTGCGGACGGTCGTGCGGACGTTGCGCGTCGGCGACGAGCCGACCGACGTCGCGTTCGCCGCGGGGCGCGCGTTCGTGGCCGTGCGCCGTGCGGACCCCATTCCGGGAGTGCCGCCCGCCCCCAATACGAAGGACCTCCCCGAAGACCTCGTTCGTGTCTACACTCTCGCCAACCTCGCGAGTCCGCCGCAGAACCTCCCTCTGTTCGCGAGCCGGATTCGCGCGCTCGCCGTCTCAAACGGCGGGGCGACCGTCTACGCCGTGGCTCAGGACTCCGGCAATCAGACGGCGGTCGTCGACGCGAACATCGCCTTCGGCAACAGCGCCAATCTGAACGCGGCGCGCTTGAGCGCCCTCGGCCTCAATCCGATGGCCTGCGCAAGCCCCCCGCCGCCGTACCCGCCGATGCCTCCAGGCATCGCGCGCAATCCGGCGCTGATCGATCCTCCCGACGGCGTTCCGAAGGTCGGCCTGATCGTCAACTGGGATTCGGTGACGAGCCAATGGAAAGACGACGCCGGGCAGAACTGGACGCCCTGCCTTCCGTTCCGGATGCCCGACCACGATCTCTTCGCGATCGATGCCACCACGCTCGCCGTGACCTCGGTCGATCACCTGGGCACGACCCTCTTCGACGTATCGGTCCAGCCCGGAACCGGGAAGATCTGGATCCCGAACACCGAGGCGCGCAACACGGTCCGATTCGAGCCTCGCGTGAACGGTCACGTCGTGGACAACCGGCTGACGGTCGTCAACCCCTCGGCGGGGAACGCGGCGACGATCATCGACCTCAACAGCCACATCGATCGCGGAAGCGATCCCGCGACCAACCTCGCCGAACGCCTCGCGAGCATCTCCCAACCCGGGATGATGGTGTGGAGGTCGGACGGGTCCACCGCGTACCTCACGGCGATCGGCTCGAGGAAGCTCTTCGCGGTGGATGGCGCGTGCTCGAGCGGGAGCTGCGTCTTCGGGCCCACGCGGGCGGCGCCGCGCTCGGTCGAGGTCGGCGACGGCCCGACGGGGGTGGCGTTTCACGAGGGGAAGAACCGCCTGTTCGTCCTCAACCGTTTTTCGAACAGCGTCGCCACGGTGGATGCGCCGACGCTGACGAAGCTCGGCGAGGTGCCGCTGCATGATCCGAGCGGAGCCGACCTCCGCAGCGGGCGCCGGTTTCTCTATGACGCGATCCAAACCTCGGGGCACGGTGACATCGCCTGCTCGAGCTGCCACATCTCGGGTGACAAGGATGGCATCGCCTGGGACCTGGGCGACCCACCCGGCGCCTTGGTGTCCTACGCGACCGCGAATGACAACGTGCGGTTCGTCGCCCCGGTCGGAAACGAGCCGACCGCGTGCGATCCGGCGGTGTGCGCGGCGCATCAGGGGTTCGACCCGCAGAAAGGACCGATGGTGACGCAGACGCTGCGGTCGATGCTGGAGCCGCTTCACTGGCGCGGCGACCGGGCGACGATGAACGACTTCAACCCGGCGTTCGTCGGGCTTCTCGGAGCGCACGACGCGGGCCCCGTGAACGGGAAGCCGGCGGGACTCTCGGCGGCCGACATGGAGGCGTTCCGGCAGTTCGCGCTCGGAATACGGTTCCCGCCGAACTTCTACCGAAATACCGACGACACCCTTCCCACGCAGTTCGAGCTTCCCTTCCCCGCGGACAACCACGGGACCCCACCCAACTTCGTTTCGAACCCTTCCCGGGGACTTGCGGTGTTCGACACGTTTCAGACGGATGGCGGCCAGCCGTGCCGCGCGTGCCACGCCCACCCGTTCGGCGCCGCGGGAGGCCAGCTGGGCGGCGTGACCCCGGCCGAGCCGACGCCGCTCACGGCTGCGGCGTTGTTCAACGGCAACGCCGATCAGTCGCCGCACAGCGACGTGAAGATCCCGCACCTGAGGAACATGGTCGACAAGCCGGGCCTGTTCTTCGGTACGCAAGCCAACGCGTACGACGTCAAGGCAGGGACCGGCTTCGTGCACGACGGCTCGATCCCCAATCTGCTGACCTTCCTATCGATCGCCGTGTTCAATCTCACCGCGGCGGACGCCCTCGATCTCGCGGGGCTGATGCTCCACTTTCCCACGGAGTTCAAACCCGCGGTCGGCCGACACTTGACGTGCCCCCAGGGAGCTCCGCCTCAGGCGGGGTGCAACGAGACGCTTCTCTCGACGCTGACGACGCTCGGCGACCTTGCGAACGTGAACCGCCATTGTGACCTGACCGCGAGCGCACTGTCGGGCGGGCGCGTCAAGTCGTACCGGCTCAGTGGCGGCGCCTGGCTATCCGACGTTGCGGGTGATCCGCCCGCGACGACGGTGGCCTTGCGGTCCGGCGCTGAGGGACCGATCAGCTTTCTCTGCGCCACGCGGGGGTCCGGGGTACGCCTTGGCGGGGACCGGGACGAGGACGGCGTACTGAACGGCGACGATTGCGCGCCGGGTGACGCGACCGCATGGGCGCCGACGGTCGAAGTCGCGGCGTTCTCGGCCTCGGGAGCGACACCGACGGTATTGAGCTGGACCCCGCAATCCGCCGCCTCCGGCCCCGGGGTCGTCTACGACGTCGTCGGCGGACTGCTTTCGGAGCTTCGCCTCTCCGGGATCGCCGCTGCAACGTCGTGCGTCGCATCGGACCTCACCGCGGCCGGCGATTCCGACACGCGCCCGCCACCGGCTCCAGGGGACGGTTTCTACTACCTCGTTCGTGCCGAGAACAGCTGCGGGTCCGCAAGCTTCGGCCCGGGGCGCGCGGTGCTTGGTACGCTGACCTGTCCCTGAGCGGCTAACCGCCGATCTCGACCCCGATTCCGTCCAGTTTTCCATCGGCCGCGAACATGAACTTGAACATGCCGGTGGGGCCATTCGTGCCCTTCGCTCGCACGGTGACCGCTTCGTCGGTTTCCTCGGCGATTCCATCGGGTGTGAGCTGCCCGAGATCTTCGCGCATCTCCGCCAATCGCTTCTCTCGCTCGGCGTCGGTCATTCCAGGGCGCGGCGTCTGGTGAGCCGTGCGGAACGCGCGCATCGCTTCCATGCCCTTCGCGTTGTAGGCGTCGAACCAGGCGCGTATCACCGCGCCCCGCCCGGTGACTCCGAGGGGCTTGGCCGTCACGGGGCCGGATTTCGGCACCGGGACGTCATCGCCGTGCGCCAAGCGCGCGAGCGCGTGCGCGATCCGGCCGCCTTTGACCTGCGAATCGTTGGTCGAGAGGATCACGACGAGGTCATCATCGGGGAAGCGAAGGAAGTCGGCGAAGAAGGTCCCGTTCCCGCCGTTGTGCTCGATCAGGCGAGAGCCCCAGGCCGAATCGCCGATCGACCAGCCGTAGCCGTAGAAGGTGTCCGCGCCGGAGCCCTCGCGAACGTGGCGGCGGTACATCTTGTCCTTCGCCGCGGCGGAGAGAATCGCGTCGCCTGTGAGCGCGATGTGCCAGCGGAGCATGTCGTCGAGCGTCGAGTGGATTCCGCCGTTGGCCCGAAGCGCCCAGTACGGACCGTCGTCGGCCCACGGCTTCTCGGTGATGCGTCCCCAACGCTTGCCCTCGTGGTAGCCCACCGCCACGCGTGCCGGCGGCCAGCCCGGTAGCTTGTAGCCGGTGTCTTTCATCCCCGCGGGGAGGAACAGATTCTCGCGAAGGTACTTCTCGTAGGACATCCCCGACACGATCTCGACGATCGCCCCGAGCAGACTGTAGCCGGAGTTCGCGTAGAAGTAGGCCTCGCCGGGCTTGCTTCGAAGCTTCGACGCGAGGATCCGTTTCACGTACTCGTCGCGCGAGACGGGATCGTAGTCGCCGGCAAAGTCGGACTCGAGACCCGCGGTGTGGGTCAACAATTGGTGCAACGTGATCGCCCGTTTGTTATCGGGGGCGTTCGCAAAGTACTTCCCGATCTCGTCCTCGACATGAAGCTTGCCTTGCATCTCGAGCTTCAGAATCGCGGCGGCCGTGAATTGCTTCGTGATCGAGCCGACGTCGAACACCGTTTCGGCGTCGTACGCGGCGCCGTTCTCCCGGTCCGCCATGCCGTAGCCCTTGCGGAGCAGCACGGCGCCGCCCTTCGACACGAGGACGCTGCCGCGAAAGCCGGCCGCGACGAGCCACGCATCGATTTTCCTTCCTAGCTCAGATGCTGCCGGTGCGGTATTGAGCGCCGTAGCTACGGCGAGAGCTGCGAGCATCGGTAACCTCCTGTGGCAACAGATAGGGATACGCGCGAGCTCTCGCTTCGACGAGGGGACACTCGCCTTTTTCGGAGCAAAGCGGTATCCGGGGAGCTTTGCAAGAAAAAGGGGAGCGTCCTCTCATCAAAGGGGAGTGTCCCCTTTTCTATTCCGGTTTCCAGTCGGGGAGGCGGCCGGGGGTCCAGGGGGCGCCCGCGGCCTCGGCGTCGTCCTCGAGCTTCCTGAGATCCGTGAGGCTGAGCGTGCGCAGCTTCGAGAGGACCGGCGCGAACTGCTGGGCGGCGATGTCGTAGTTGCGACGATGGGTCGCGGTGGGAGCCGAGGTGGCGTCCCAGTGTCCGCCGACGATCGTCTGGACGCGGTCTACGATCGACGGCGGCGTCGGCTCGTTCCGGCTCGAAAGGGCGGAATCGCCGTTCAGCTCGATCTGCAAGTCCTTGAGGCGCGCTTCGATAGCGCGCAGGGCGGTCGGGAGCTTCGGATCCGCCCCCCCCGCATCGGCCAACGCTTTCTTCAAGTGGTCGATGCGGATCTGCGCTTCCGCGGCGGCCTTCACGGCGCCGAGCACGGCGCGTTGCAGGCGTCCCGTTTTTTCCTCGAACGCGAGGAGCGCCTTGCGGTCGGCGCGAGGCAGCGACGCGGTCCCGACCGGAATCGCCGCGAACGTCTGCGGCGCGCCGAGCGGCGTCACGACGCCGCCGACCCGCTTCGCAATCGACACGGTGTACCGCCCCGGCGCGGCGAGCGGCCCTGCGGGGAGCCGGTCCCACGGGTCGATGTCGGGGGGCGTCAGGCTCGTCGGCTCGACCTGTGGGAAGCGCAGGTCCCACGCGACCCGGCTGAACCCGGCCGTCACCGGGCCGGTCAGGCGCCTGACGACGGTGCCGTCCTCGTCGGTGACGGTGAGAAGGACGGCGGGATCCTCCTCCCGGTCCTCGGCGCGCAGGGCGTCCCATGACGGGTAAGACGTGTCCTCCCCCTTCTTCTGCTTTTCCTTTTCCGCGTCGAGGCGCGTCTTCCTGGCGGTCTTGAGCTCGTCTTTCAGGTAGTAGGTGAAGATCGCGCCGAAGGGGGGGTTCGGTGCGTTGAAGAAGCGGTCGCCGAAGAACGCCTTCTCGCGCCCGCCGTTCGGAGCCGCCGGGATGAACATCCAGGCGTCGCGCACCGGGAAGAGCGTCGCGTCCTTGTCCAGAGTCTCCTTGGATGCCGACCGCAGAGCGCGATAGTCGTCCAGGATGTAAAAGCCGCGGCCGAACGTCGCGAGCACGAGGTCGTTCTCGCGCTCCTGGATCGCGAGGTCGCGCACCTGGGTCGTGGGGAGGCCGCCCTTGAGCTGATTCCAGTTGGCGCCGCGGTCCCTCGTGAAGAAAACGCCGAACTCGGTCCCTGCGAAGAGCAGGTCCGGCGCCACCGGATCTTCGGCCAGCGCGTAGACGGTCCCGCGCTCGGGGAGGTTGCCGGCGATCGACTTCCACGTGCGACCGGTGTCCTTGCTCACGAGCACGTAAGGTTTGAAGTCCCCCTTCTTGTGATTGTCGAACGCGGCGTACATCGTGCCTGCGTCGTGACGCGAAAAGACGACGCGCGACACGTAGCTCTCGTCGGGCACTCCGGAAAAGCTCGAGACCGAGCGCCAGGCGTTTCCGCCATCCTCGCTGATCTGGATGAGGCCGTCGTCCGTCCCCACGGCGAGCAGCCCTTCCTTCTTGGGGCTCTCCGAGAGCGCAACGATGTTGCCGTAGAACGAGGTCGACGCGTTCTTCGCGACGGCGTCCACACTGTAGATGCGGCCCATCACCTTGAGCTTGTTCCGGTCGGTCTGCCGCGTGAGATCGCCGCTGATGGGACGCCAGGTGTCGCCGCGGTCGTCGCTGCGGAAGACGCGCTGCGCCGCGAAGTAGAGCCGCGTCGCGCTGTGCGGGCTGATGATCAGCGGCGAGTCCCAATTCCAGCGAAGACCCGGCTCGCCTACGCCCGGCTGCGGCTGGATGTCGATCTGCTCCCCCGTGAGCTTGTCGTAGCGGACGAGCACGCCGTGTTGCGACTCGGAGTAGACGATGTTCGGGTCCTTCGGATCGACGACCGTCTGAAAGCCGTCGCCGCCTGTCGTGATGTACCAGTCGGCGTTGACGATGCCGTGCACCGTACGC
>JAYUCM010000383.1:0-17221 GCA_043740355.1 Acidobacteriota bacterium
CCATTGAGTCATTCGCATGCGAATGACTCAATGGGAGACCTGACCCCATTTCTTTGACCCCTATCTCTGAGGTTCGATGATCACCTTGAGCGACTCGCCGGCTGCTTCGACGAGGCGGAATGCTTCGCCGGTTGCGGCAAGCGGCAGTCGGTGCGTGATGAGCGAGGCAACATCGATCCGCCGGGCGGAGATCGCATCGAGGGCGGTGCGCATGTCGGCCGGCGGGCCGGCGTATGAATTGACGATCGTGATGCCGTCCTTACCGAGCTCGTAGACCGGAAACGGAAAGGTCACCCCGGGCGGGAAGAGCGCGAAAAAGAGAATCGTGCCGCCGCGATCGACCGCGTGCATCGCCTGCCCCACCGCGGTCAACGCGGCGGTGCAAATGACGACGAGATCCACCCCGCGCCCCTCGTTCGCCTCCTGGATACGCGCCGGCACGTCCTGCTGCCGCGCGTCGATCGTGACGGCGGCCCCCGCGCGGTGCGCGGCGGCGAGGCGGAACGGGTGGATGTCGGTCGAGAGGATTCTCGCCGCGCCGTGCGCTTTCGCCCACGCGATGTGGAGCAACCCCGAGATTCCGCTCCCCAGGACGGCGACGGTCTTTCCCGCGACCCCGCCCGCCACCCGCTGCCCGCGGACGACGCACGCGAGCGGCTCGACGAACGACGCTTCTTCGTAGGTGACGTGATCCGGGAGGGCGAAGGCGGCCCGCGCGACGTGCGTCGCGGGAAGCCGCACGAATTCCGCGAAGCCTCCGGGGTCGAAGCTGGTCTTGCGGAGCGTGTCGCAGACGGGGTGCTGCCCGGCCAGGCAGTAGCGGCACTCGTTGCAGGGAACGTGGTGCGTCGTCACGATGCGGTCGCCCGCCGCGAACCCCGCAAGCCCCGCGCCGAACTCGACGACCTCGCCGGCGACCTCATGGCCGAGCACGACCGGCGCCTTGGAGAGGCGGTACCACTCCATGACGTCGCTGCCGCATACGCCGGAGGCCATCACACGGAAGACCAGCTCGCCGGGACCCGCCGTCGGCTGCGGCCGGTCTTCGACGCGTACGTCGCGGTTCGAGTAGTAGACCGCAACCCTCATGGCGAGCCTTTGGACTTCTCCTGTTCGTAGACCGCGCATGCCGCGGCGACCGACGCGCCGTCGTGCACGACGGCGCGGACGGCCCGGATCATCCCCACGGGACAGTCGGACTGAAAGATGTTGCGGCCCATGTCGACGCCCGCGGCCCCGGCGTGAATCGCGTTCCAGGCCAGCCCGATCGCCGCGCGCTCGTCCGTCTTCTTTCCGCCGGCGATGATCAGAGGCACAGGCGTTGCGCGCACGATCTCGTCGAACCCCTCGCAGTAGTACGTCTTGACGAAATGCGCGCCGATCTCTGCGGCGATGCGGCAGCATAATCCGAGGTAACGCGCATCGCGGGTCATCTCTTTCCCGACCGCCGTCACGGCGAGCACCGGGATGCCGTACTTTTCGCCCAGGTCCACGAGCTTCGCGAGATTCAGAAGCGTCTGACGCTCTCCCTCCGATCCGACGAAGATCGACAGCGTGACCGCCGAGACGTTCAGGCGGATCGCATCCTCGATCGCCACCGTCAGCCCTTCGTGCGAAAGCTCGCGAAGGATCGAAGCACCCCCCGACACCCGCAACACGACCGGCACGCCGGCCGACGGTGCGACCGAGGTGCGCAGCACGCCGCGCGTCACCATCAGCGAGTCGGCGTAGGCAAGGAGCGGCGCGATCGTCTTTCGCGGCTCTTCGAGACCGGAAGTCGGGCCGAGGAAGTAGCCGTGGTCCACCGCCAGCATCACGGTGCGGCCCTGCGGCGGCTTGAGGATGCGGGCGAGCCGGTTCGAAAGACCCCAGTCCATGAGCTAGTCTCCCCGCGTGAGTGCCAGAGCCCCCGGATCTTACCGCCTTCCGTGGGGGCGCGTCCTGTTCAGCGCCGCGATTCTCTTGGGGCTCGTCGCGACCTACGCGACCCTCCCGGTGGGGCAGACGCTGCGCTCCCTCATCCACCGGATCGACACTCTCGGCCCGTGGGCCGGCGTCGCCTTCGTCCTGGTCTACGCGGCGGCCTCGGTGCTGCTCCTTCCGGTCTGGATTCTGACGGTCGCCGCCGGGGGCGCGTTCGGCATCGCGCGCGGGAGCGTCCTCGTGCTCGCCGGGGCGACGCTCGGTGCGATGGCCGCCTTCGCCCTCTCGCGGACGGTGCTCCGGGGATGGGTGCGCAGAGCCGCACGGGCCAATCCGACGTATGCGACGCTCGATCATGCGATCGCCGCTCGGGGAGGCTGGATCGTCTTTCTCGTGCGCCTCACCCCGGTCTTCCCGTTCGTCTACGTCAACTACCTGTTCGGGCTGACCGCGATCCCGGCGAAGACGTACCTGGTCGCGACGATTGTTGGAATGATCCCCGCGACCCTCGTGTACGTCGCCTTGGGTGCCTCAGCCGAGGCGGCGGCGACCGGCCAAGTCGCCGCGTGGTCCACGGCGCGCATCGCCCTGACTGCGGCCGGGATCGTCGCGGCCGTCGTCGTGACGTTCATCGTCGCCCGGATCGCGACGCGGGCGGTGCGCGACGCGGGGAAAAAGGGGTCAGGTCTCCCATTGGGTCATTCCGAATGACTCAATGGGAGACCTGACCCCTTTTATTCCACGCCGCGAGCAGCTCCCGCTCCTTGTCGGCGCTGATCCCTGCGAGGAGCTTGCCGCGTCGGTCTTCGGGGAGCGTCTTGTACCAGGCGAGCGTGTCCGCCGCCGTCGTTGCCACCGGACGGAACGAGAGGCCGGCACCGATCGCCTTGGCGCAGTTGATCTGCGCGAACCCTTCCTCGCCGTTTCGTGAGGGCACCCACACCGGGAGATCGCTCCACGGGGCGACCTTCTTCGATTCGAGAAACTCCGACGAGACCCAGGTGAACTTCGCGTCGCCGCCGGTCCCCTTCTTGATGCCGTCCAACATCGCCTTCATCGTGAGCTTCTTGGCGGGGCCGGTCGCGTTGTACGTGCCGGTCAGATCGCGCTCGACGCCGAGGACGACGAAGGCGGCGAGATCGCGCACGTCGATGTACTGCACCGGATCGCTGCCGTCGCCGGGCGCCAACACCTCGCCGCCTTTCGCGACGCGCACCGGCCAATACGTGAAGCGATCGGTCTTGTCGCCGGGGCCGACGATCAGGCCGGGCCGGACATTCCACGCTCGGCCGGACATCGCCTTGTCCGCGGCCTTCTCGGACAGGGCCTTCAGCGCGCCGTAGTACGTCTTCACGTCTTCGCTCGACTCGTCGGGGGTCGTGGCAAGCGGGCCGTCTTCGGCGGCGCCGGGCTTGAGCTCCTGGGCGAACACGGAGATCGTCGAGATGAAGACGTACTGGTTCACGTTCGGGGCGAGCAGGCTTGCGGACATCGAGACGAGACGCGGGACGAACCCCGACGTGTCGACGACGGCGTCCCACTTCCGGCCCTCGAGGCTCTTGAGATTGCCGTCGCGGTCGCCGTGGAGCTTCTCGACGTCGGGGAAGAGGCCGGGGTTCGTCTTGCCTCGGTTGAAGAGCGTGAGGACGTGGCCGCGGGCGCGCGCCGCGTCGACGATCTGGGGACCGAGAAACGACGTGCCGCCCAGGATGAGGATCTTCATCGGCTTGGCCTTCGGCATCTGCGGAAGCACGGCGGCCAGTGCAAGACCTGTCCCGGCGGTCGCCGCCGTCTTGACGAATTCCCTACGGTCGTGGTCCATCACGCGGTCCTCCTGGCGAGCGCAGCATGGCGGCGCGCGGCGAACAACGCGACTCCGACCCACCCGGCGCAGACGACGAGCATAGCCGCGGTGACGGCGATTGCGGGAGGGGAAATCGAGCGCACCGCGTCGTACGCCCAGATCGCCGCCGCGTCCCCCCCGCGAAAGACGACGGTGTCGATGAACGCTTTCGCCTTGTACTTTTCTTCGGACGACACGACGGTGAACAACACCTCGCGCGAGGGCCGCTCGAGGCCGTACTGGATTCCGCGCCGCGCGATCTGCACCGCGACGAGCGTGGCCAGGCCGGGGGCCAACCCCAACCCGACGAAGCCGCCCGCCGTCAGGAGCGGGAGCACGCAGAGCGCGACGGAAAGGCCTAGCGCGGTCAGCACCCATCCGGTCGCCACGCCCTGGACGACGAGGGCGACGACGTTGACCCAGAGATCGATCCGGGCGAAGAGCGCCGTGCGCACGGAGGAATCCTGAATCGTGGCGCCGACGATGCGCGCCTGGTCGGCGTAGATCACGGTCGAGGTGGTCGTGTACGCGAGCATCATGAAGGCAACGGCGAGGAGATACGGCGAGGACAGCGCGAGCCGGAACCCCGCGAAAACGCCGCCGCCGACGGCGCGATCCGGCGCGAAGCCCGAGGCGCCCGCGTCGTGCGTCGCCGCCCACGCGATCAGCCGTTTGACGCAGAACACCGCCCCTTCCAAGAGAAGCGCGCAGGCCACGTAGAGGCCCGCGCGCCCGAACGGCTTCACCAAAATGACCGCGACGAACGGACCGGCGATCGCTCCCAGGCTCCCGCCCGCGGCGATCGCCCCGAAGAGGCGCTTGCCCTGCTCGGGGCGGAACGTGTCCACCATGAAGCTCCAGAAGACGGACACGACGAACAGGTTGAACACCGACACCCAGACGAAGAAGACCCGCGCGACCCAGACCTCGGAGACCGAGGCGCGATCGAGCACCAGGAAGAGGAGCAGGTTCGCCGCGCAGAAGCGGTAGACGACGGGGATGATCCGGCGGCGCGGGAAGTGTGCGACGACCGCGGAGTAGAACGGCACCGCGAGAAGCATCACGACGAAGGTCGCCGTGAACTGCCATGGGAGGTTCTTCACACCGCCGACGATTCCCATCTCGTCGCGAAGCGGCCGGAGGATGTAGTACCCGGAGAGGAGGGCGAAAAAGTAGAGAAAGGCCCAGCGAACGGCGTGGCGCTCCGACGGGAGCAACTACGACTCGAGGAGTTGCGCGAGGCGGTCGAACGCGTCGCCCCAGAAGGCCTTCTGGTGTGCCGCCGCGCGGGCGCTCTTCAACCTTCCGTGCTGGACCGCGATCTGGGTCTTCACCTGACCCTTCGCGTGGAGGCTGACCTCGACATTCGAGCCGTCGCCCCACGTGACGCGCAGCTTCTTGTTCTCGGTGGCCTTGCGAATCGTGAGCTTGGCGCCGGGGAGCCACTGCGCCCGCCGGCGGGTATTCCCCCACGCTTCGTAGACGTCTCCGACCGCGGCCTTGATCGTCTTCGCGCGGCTGATCTCGAACCCGTCGGGCTTTTCGTGCTCGGCCCGCAGCCCCTTCGCCTGCTCGTACCCGACGGTCACCATCTGTTGCCACCACGGCCCGAGCCCGTGTTTCTTGGAGAGGACGGCGACGATCTCCTTGTGGGTCATCGTTCGCGCTTTTGCCTTGTCGAGAAGGGCGAACCACTGCGTCCAGCTCTTGCCGGTCTTCGCCTTGACGGCTTCGGAAGAGATCTTGAGGGCAACTTTGCTCGCCACACCCGCGATGGTACGACAGGATGGGGCGCCAGGTCTTCCATTGAGTCACGCGAGCTTCGATGATCGAATGTCGGGCGTGATCGACGGAAAGCCTGCGCTCGTGAGCCTGATCCTCGTTCTAGCGGCCTGCTCTCCCGCAAGAACGCCGACGGCAACGGCGCCCGCGCCGTCGCCGGTGTGCCGCTCCTGCTTCTGGAACTACCAGCCGGCGGCGCAGAAGACGGAGCTGATCGCCGTCTACCGCGAGAGACGGTTCGACGATCCCCTGCTCGAGGCCGAGCGGCGGATGTTGCTGGCTACCGTCACGGAAGATCACGCGGCGGCGTGCGAAGCCCGTACGGCGTTTGCTCGCCTCCCCGGCACCAAGGCGACGAAAGATCCGGCGCGGGCCCTTTTCGTCGCGGAGACGCTCGCCTTCACCGCCGCCTCGTGCGCGGCCGACCCCGCCCGCGCGTTTCGTCTGGCTTCGGCCAAGGCCGCCGCAGCGTCCAGGTATTTCAAGGCGCGCGTCTACGCCGAGCTCGCCGACGGGCGCTTTACGCCGCACTTCGGCGAGGCCGCGATCCGTCGGAACGCCACGGTCCAGAAGGACCCGAAGTCACTCGTCCTGGGGGCCAGCAGGATCGTCGTCGGCCCCGGGGCGCGCGTCGGCGCTCAGGTCGAGCGAACCGTCCGCGATTGGCTCTCCTACCAGCTATCGTGGGACGGCGCCGACCGGCCCGTTGCCAAGGGGGCGCTCTTGACGTGGCACGAAGGCGCGCGCCTGCGCGACTTGCTCGACGCGGCCCACGCCTTTGTGCTCCCCCTGACCGGGGCGCTCGTCGTCAAGAGCGGTGGGCGATGGCTCGCCGGGGACGGCGACGGCGTCTTTCGCTTCGAAGTGCTGGAGGACAAGGTCCAGTACCCCACGACGCTCGCCTACGGGGACGTCGCCCTCCTGGTGGACACGCACGGCATTTCCGCGCTCGTCGAACCGGCGCGCCGCGAAGGGGTCTCCCTCGTCGTCGGCTGCGGCGACAGCGAGGACAAGATGAAGGCGGCGTTCGATCTCGCGCGCCGCGGCATCGACGTGTGGTTCCCCTGCGACCGCTTCGTCGGCGACCTCGTGGGCTACGACGCGCCGGGCGTGTTGATCGGCTCGGCCCCCGTGAGGCGCGAGGGCGACCATGCCGTCATCGGCGACCGCCCGGTCCGCTTCGACACCGCCGAGACGTTCGTCGTGGAGGATTTCCAAGGGAGCGGCCCGCTGCGCTACTACGACGCCGCCGCGCGGTACTTCCGCGCGCTGTCGAAGCTGACCCCTCTGCGGGTGGAGTACGTCGCGGTCGACGGCCAGGGGCAGTCCTCGCGCGTGATTTCGCGCGCCGAGCAGCTCGAGGCGTCCGCGATCGGCGTGCGCGTGGAAACACCGGAAGACGCTGCCCCCGTACGCGCGTGGCTCGCGGCCTCCCCGCTTCATCGCGCCGTGCTCTTCCATACGGCGCCGTACCCGGCCGGTTACGCTCTCTTCGGGGAGTTCCCGAAGCAGACCACCTTCGGCGATCCGAGGCCGAGGTTCGAATAGGGGTCAGGTCTCCCATTGAGTCACTTTTCGCGCATCGCCGTGAGCCCGAGTCGGCGCAACGCTCGGGAAATCGTCGAACGCCCGAGACTAAGATGAGCGGCGATCTGACCAATTGTGTAGCGGTGGCTTTCGTACGCCTCCCGTATGCGTTGATCCCTCTGGTCCCGGCCGCTCGGTGAATTGAAGAGACGGTCGAGCGGCGGACGATGGGCGAGACGCTCGCAACAGGGAGTTTCCGGCTCGGCGGCAAACGCGTCGATGGCGGATGACACTCGCGCCATCAACGCCTCGTCTCCCAGGATCCCACCGCGCGCGATGGAGGTGCGAACGCGTTCGTCGTCCCCGCCGCCCAACTCGACGAATCTTCGATACGCCTCCTGCGCCACCGTGCGATTACTTTCATCGAAGTACTTCAAGACCTCGTCCCGCGTCAGAAACGGGATCGTCGGTGCGATCCCGGCCATCGCGCGGTGATGACTCCACGGCCACGCCTCGGGAGTCGCGACGAGGCCAGCGCGGACCGGGTTGAGCGCGAGGTACCTGGTGACCTGCACGAGGTAGTTGTCGCGACCGACGAGCAGGCTCTTGAACCGATCTGCGAAAACATGCCCCACACGACCGTGCCGCCGGTTGAAGGCCTGGCCGTAAACGCCATTAAGCTGCCGGAGTCCGCTGGAGATGTTCGGCTCGGAGGGCTGGAGGAGCAGATGATAATGATTCCCCATCAGGCAGTAAGCGTGACAACGCAAGCCCCAACCATCCACTACCGCTTGGAGAGTGTCGAGGAAGGCCTCCCGATCGACGTCATCGAGGAAGATCGGCTGCCGGGCGTTGCCTCTCGCTAGAACGTGAAAGAACTCATCGGCGATTCGGAGTCTTAACGGGCGCGCCATGCCGTATCCGTTCCGAGGAGATGTGGGACGGGGGACAGCTGGAGCCTACCGGCCGTTGGCGATGAATCAATGGGAGACCTGACCCCGAGGTGTCTCCCGGTGGAAACCGCGGCGCTGCATCTGCCCCCAAGCGCGGCGGCGGCGGATCGCGTCCCAGAACGCCTTGATCTTCATCGCGGAGAGAAGCTGCCGGTAGCCGAAGTTTTCCATGATGCTGTAAGCGAGCAGCTTCGTCAGGTCGATCCAGCCGGGGTAGCGCCGGAACGAGATCTCCTCGAGCAGGATCGCGGCGATCGAGAGGAACATCCCGTAGAAGATCGACGCCGCGAGGAACATCAGGAAGAACTGCACGTCGAGGACGCCGAGCAGGTACGACACGATGACGACGAGGTAGCCGAAGGTCTCGATGAACGGGCCGAACAGCTCGAAGATCGCGAAGTACGGGAAGGCGAACAGACCGACGCTCCCATAGCCGGGGTTGAACAGCATCTTCTTGTGCAGCCAGAGCGTCTGCAGGAGGCCGCGGTGCCAGCGGTTCCGCTGGCGGGCGAGCACGGAAAGCGTTTCGGGCGCTTCGGTCCAACACACGGGATCGGGCACGAAGACCACTCGGTACTTCTGCTTCTTCCGTCGCATGTGCTCGTGCAAGCGCACGACGAGCTCCAGGTCCTCGGTGTCGGTGTCGTGGGTGTAGCCTCCGATCTCGATGACCTCTTGCTTCTTGTAGATGCCGAAGGCGCCCGAGATGATCAGGAGCGACTGGAGGTTCGACCAGCCGACGCGGCCGGTGAGAAACGCGCGGAGATACTCCACGACTTGCAGGATCGGCAGCGCACGGTCGGAAAGCGCGATGCGCGTCACGCGACCGTCCTTCACCTCGCAGCCGTTGACGATGCGGACGATGCCGCCGGCGGCGATCGTTTCGATCGGCTTTTCCAAGAACGGCTTCACGACGCGCAGGAGCGCGTTGTCCTCGATGATCGAATCGGCGTCGATCGAGCAAAACAGCGGGTACCGCGCGAGGTTGATGCCGACGTTCAACGCGTCCGCCTTGCCCCCCTTGTCCTTGTCGACCACGGTCAGGTTCGGGTGCGCCAGTGAGCCGTACACCGCGCGCACCTCGTCCGTCGGAATCGCGCGTTTGTAGGGACGGTCCGTCCGCCTCAGCTCGTAGGCGTCGATCAGCTTCGGGAGCGTCTTGTCGGTCGAGCCGTCGTTGATCACGATGATCTCGAATTCGCCGTAGTTGATCATCAACAGCGAGCGGACGGTCTCGACGATCGTCTTTTCCTCGTCGGCTGCCGGGATCAGGACCGAGATCGGCCAGGTCATGTCGGACTGCATGATCTGGCGGTAGTCAGAGAAAAACGTCCTGCGGACGAACTTGAGCACCTCGACGAGCGAGATCAGGAAGAGGATGAGATAGATCGAGTTGAGCGCGATGAAATAGAAGAGGACGAGGAAATTGAAGCCGACGACGACGTCCTTGAGAATCGCGGCTGCGTTCATCGCGCCACCCCCGACGACGTTTCCCGCGGCAGGAGCCGCGCAAGGGCCTCGCGCACCTTCGCCTCGGTGTGCGTCG
Organism: Acidobacteriota bacterium; assembly: GCA_043740355.1. Lineage (GTDB taxonomy): Bacteria > Acidobacteriota > Polarisedimenticolia > Polarisedimenticolales > DASRJG01 > DASRJG01. Next base: position 9,575 of record JAYUCM010000383.1, read on the forward strand.
CCGCGAGCTCGCGCAGGCGGCCGATCTGCCCCGCCTGGACGAAGCGCGCCACGACCGACTCCGCGGCGGAGCGCAACGGCCCGCTGCCGGCGAGCTGGGCCACCCGGCGGTCGAGGAGCCCCGCGTCTTCGAGCATCAAGCACGCCTGGTGCTTCGCAAAGAGGTCGGCGTCCCCGAGCATCCCTTCGAGCGCCTCGACTCCCGGCGGTCCGGCGAGCTTCAACGCCTCGGCGGCGTTCGCGCGGACCCACCACTCGCGGTCACGGAGCGCCGCGCAGAGCGCCGGGATCGCGGTCACGTCGTGAACGCGGCCGAGCGCTTTCGCGGCCATCGCGCGCACCGGCCAATCGGCGTCGCCCAACGCCTTCCGCAGCGCGGGCGCGGCGTCGACGACTCCGATCGCGCCCAGGGCGTGCGCCGCGCGGGCGCGGACGTCGCTCTCTTTGTCGTCGAGACGCTTCAACAGCCACGGCACGGCTTCGAGGGAGTGAACGCGTCCGAGGATGTCGAGGGCCGCGAGCTTCGCGTGCGCGTTCAGTTTCGGGAAACCGTCCATCAGCTCCTTGACGACTTCGCTTCCCATGCCGGTCAGGATGTCGGCGATGCGGATCGTCGACCAGCGATTCGGCTCGGTCAGCGCGTTGACCAGCGGGAGGACCGCCGCCCGTCCTCCGACGAGGCCGAGCGCCTTGGCCGCACGCAGGCGCACCTCCGGGACCTCGTCCGCCAACGCCGCGGCCAACTGGGCCGTCGCCCGTTTTGCGCCCGCGAGCCCGAGATTCTCGGCGGCCTCCGCGCGCCGCCACCAGCGCGAGCCGGAAAGCCGCGCGAGGAATCGATCGACGAACCCCAGCTCGTCCAAGGCGCGGCAGAGCCGCTCGTGCTCGATGCCGCGCACGCGGGACGCATGGTCGAGCAGGATCGTCTCGACGACCGCGCGGTCTCGCCCCCGGACCCCGCCGCCGAGCGCCGAAAGGATCGACGCGTCGCTGCCGTGCGCGTACGCGAGGACGCGCGGCTCGAGCTCGCGGCGCCGGCTACTACGCCAACCGTCTCTCACCTCGCGCCACCCCTTCCCCAGGACGATCACGATCGTCAACACGAGGAACAGCGTGGCGATGGAGAGAACCGTGACGACGAGGGCGTTTTGCATCACGCTCTCCTTGGCTCGAGCAGCTTGCGCACGCGGGAGACGAACTCGCGCGCGTTGAAGGGTTTGACGACGTACTCGTCGGCTCCCTGCTCGAAGCCGCGGACGATGTCTTCTTCGCGATCGCGCATCGAGAGGATGAGCACGGGGGTCGCCTTCAGCTGCTCGTGGTTGCGGATCGCCCGGAGGACCTCGTACCCGTCGCGGTAGGGCATCACGAGGTCGCTCACGATCAGATCGGGTCGCGCGGAGGCGGCGGTCGCGACCGCATGCTCGCCGTCTTCCGCGACGAGGACCTCGTAGCCGCGCTCCTCGAGCAAGGAAACGACGAACCGGCGCGTGACCGGATCGTCTTCGGCGACGAGGATGCGCTGCGCCACGCCCACTCTAGCCCCCGATCGTGTAGCGCAGGCGCAAGCCCAGGGAGCGCGACGTGAAGCCCGGGCCCGAAGCCGTGGACGAGTTCCCGAACCCTGCGAAGATCTGGAACGACAGCCCGTGCGGTAACGGGCGCGCGACCAAGCCGTAGAGACTCCACAGCGGCTTTCCCCTCGCCTTGTCGGTGTTGAACGTGTAGGACTGCGCGCCGCCTTCGACGGCGGCCTCGTACTCCCAACGGGACGATCCGATCGCTCCGTTCGATCGAACCGAAAGGAGCGCGGCGATCAGCTGCGACGGATCGAAGTAGCCATTGTCCTTGTCGTCCGCGTAATCGAGATAGCGCACGACGCCGCCGGCCATCAAGGAGCGCCGCTGAGCGAACCGCCGGACGTACCACGCGCCGACGTCGGCCGAATACCGCGTGTTACCGTCGGAGAAATCTCCGTAGCCGACGTTCGCTTCGATGCGCGAGTGCGGCGACGGCATCCCGTAAGCGCCGAATGTGACCGACCTGATGTCGATCGCGAAGTCGAGGATCCGAGGGGAATAGAGGAAGGGATCGCGCGAGATCGCGGCGCGGCCGGTCCACGTCGCCATCGGGAAGGCGTAGGCGAGCCCCCCCGTTGCGATCGTGCGTTCCGCCCCACCGCTATCCGTTAGACGGGTCGCGCCGACGGTCAGCTCGCCGCGATGCCCGAGCCGGGGCTGCCAACCCAGAACGCCGTAGAGCCCGTCGGCGTTTCCGGTCGCATCGGCGCCCGCCGGAGTCGGCTCGCGAAGATCGTTGTGCGCGTAACCTACCTTCAGGTCCAGGCGCGCCGGGAGCCCGAGGCCTCCTTCCGCGCGGTAGGTGTTCATCACAATGTCCTCGGAGTCTTCCGTTCGCTCGAAGCCGACCTGCACCCACGGCGCGCGCGCGTGCTTGACGGCTTTCCGAAGCTCGACCACTTCGGGATCGGCCGCATCGTTCGCATTGAGCCCGTTCAAGCGGGCCTCGGCGGCTCCGGGCTCTCCCTCCTCGAGGTCGGAAGATGCGAGTCCGACGATCGCCTCCTTCATGCCGGGCTGGGCCGCGAGAGCGCGCTCGAAGTACGGCCGGGCCGCCCTGCCGTGCCCGCTCCAGGCATAGGCCTGCGCGGTCCCGCACAGCGCCCAAGGCTCGTTGGGCACGATCTTCAAGACGCGATCGAACCCGAGAATCGCCTTGTCGTACCGCCCGCTCCAGAGCAGGACCTTCGCGCGCTCGAGCTCGACGGCGCTGTTTTTCGGCTCCCGCGTCAGCGCGGCGTCGTACCGGGCCAGGGCCTCGTCGTACCTGCGGTCCCAGGACAGGAGCTTTCCCGAGCGCAGGAGCGCGTTGATGTCGCCCGGGTTGGCGGCGAGGATCTCGTCATAGAGGGCGAGAGCGCGCGCGGCGTCGCCCGCGTCGAACGCGGCGTCGGCGGCCTCGCGATCGGGGGCGGCCGAGAGCTCGGGCGCCGCTCCGACGAGACAAACGACGACGACGCAGGACGCGACGAATCGGTCAACGCGCATGGTCATCTCCCAAGCCCCCCGGCGGGCGGCGCGACGCGATCGGGAAGAGCGCGAAGCGCGGCGCGGATCCGAGCGACGCCGGCCTTCGGCTCCATGCGGGACTTGGGCGCATCCCACCGCGCCCAGGCATAGAGCGGCGCCGTCACGCCCGCGGCGGGGAGACGTGAGAGCGGAGCGCGCTTCGGTCGCGACGGGTCGGCGGCGAACGCGTAGATCCGGAACCCCTCGGTCGCGACCGTGTCGAGCGGCGGCTCATGCTCGCTTTCCTGGTGAAGAACGCGGCGGGAGGAGGGGTCGGTGACGTTCAGCAGCCCCCAAGGAATGCGCAGCTCGATCGTCCCTTGCGCTGCGCCGACGGCGACGTCCGTGCGCGTGTCGAATTCTGCAGCCTCCGGATCGAGCGACCCGTAGCGCAGGACGCCGCGATTGACCGTGATCGCCGGGTAGCGCGTGCCGTCGCGGCCGATCCGTTCGCGGTTGGCCTCGAACATCAGAGGGACGAACCCGGTTCCGCCGTCATGGTCCGCGGGCGGCGAGGCGATGGGGCCGCCGTCGATCGCCGCATACGGCTCATAGGGTTCGGCGACCGTCACGAAGCTGGCGCCCGGTCCCCGGAGGTCGACGAGAAACTCGGCCCCCGTCGCGATCGCCGCTTCGCCCGGCGCGGGAAGCTGCGTGACGCCTCGCCCGGGATCGTAGGTATCGATCGCCAGTCGAAGCGACGTCGTCGTCCAATCCGGCTCCTTCGGCCCGCCGTCGGTCCGGACCATCACGTAGAGGTACCCCTCGTCGGACGTCACGCGCAGCTCGCGCAGCGCGGCCCACCCGCGCGCGCCGCGAGTCGCCCGCGCAGGTGTCGCCGGAATCCGCGGCCACTCGGACGGGTCGCCGTCGACCCGCACGGGCGTTTCCGGGCGGTTGGCCACCAGGCCGTACGACTGCTCGGGGCTCTCCGCGTCGAACCAGAGCCGGCGACGCTCGGAGGGAATCGCCAGCGGTGTCCTCGACCAGGTGCCCTTGAACCATTCGTCCATGAACTCGAAGACGATTCCGCCGGCGTACCCCTTCTGGTGAATCGTGCCGAACATGGACGCCACCAGCTCCCCCTGGCCCCGCTCGTCGTGGCCGCCGTGGTTCCACCCTTCGGGATGCACGTGCGCGACGCCCCTGGAGGTCGAGATCCCGAATTCGGCGACCAGCACCGGCTGATGCCCATGGTAGCGCTTCAAGTCCGCCAGGTAGTCGGCGAACCGCGTCTCCAGGTTCAGGAAGTCCGGGTAGTTCGGATAGATGTGATAGGCGGCGAAGAAACCGGCGGGCATCGCCGCGGTTGCCGCGATCTTGGTGGCGTCGAGGGACACGGCGTCGTTCTCCCACGCCGGCTCGCGCAGCGCCTCGAAATACGGCATGCCGTACTTCGCCTTCCAGGCGTCCTCCTCGTCGCGGTTCGATTCGGTCTCGTGGCGCAGCGGGTCGAGCGTCGGCCAGTTCGCGAAGGTCAGCGGGTGGAGCATGCGGTAACGCTTCGCCTCGTAGCTCGCTGCGAAGTCGCACATCCGCGCGACCCAGGTCTCCATCGCGTGGGCGCCTTCGACGGCGAAGTAGGTGCCGCGCCATCGGGTGAGGTCCGGGTGCTTCGCGTTGAACGCCGACACCGCGAACGGCTCCCATTCGCGACCGACGATGAGGGCCAGCAGCGAGGCCGACGCGTCGGTTTCGTACACCCCGGAGGCGTGCCCCGGACGCGAGGGCATCACGAGATCGCCGTGCACCGCGTCGATCGCCGCGGCGATCTCGTGCTCGAGCTCGCGGATGTACGCGGCGTCCCCGAATTCGTTCGCTTCGGGGAGCTCGGTCCACACCCCCTGAATCAGCCAGAGCCTTCTCGTTCCCGAAAGCGCGTTGTGCGTGGCGAGCGCCTGGTAGAACTCGGGGGGGAGCAGCGTGTACACGCGGACCGTGTTCGCGCCGAGACCGGCGATGGTATCGAGCCAGTCGAGATACACCGACACCTCGCGCGGGCATTCGGTCGGGTATTTGCCGGGGAGTGCCGCGCCCAGGTTGACGCCCTTCACGAATATCGGGACGTACGAGCCGTCGGGCTCGCGGATCTCGAGGAAGTCGGTGAGGGCGCGCGCCGGGACGGCGAGGGGTCTTCCCGGATCCGCATTCGCCCGGAAGCGGAGCTCCTCCCCCGGGTCGCGCATCGCCGCCAGCGAGAGCCCGCGCCGCGCATCGTCGTTTCCGGCGTGATTCTTGAGGATCGACCGGAACAGACTCCGTGCCGCCGGCACGTCGCCCTGCTGCAGTCGCGCGTACGCGAGCCCGACGCCGGCGTCCGTGTCCCCTGGCCGGTGCCTGAGCTGTTCCTCGAATGCCGCGGCAGCCTCGGCGAAGGACCCGCTTCGGTATCGGCACCAGCCGAGGCGGGTGCGCGCATCGTCGGCGGCGGGACCTGCCGTGACGCCCACCGCGGCTTCGGCGCAGGGATCGGCCTCCTGCGACGGTGCCGCCGCGAGAACCCCCGCACCGGCGATCAGGAGACAGATCAACGGAAGCCCCATGTTTCTATCCGTTAGGTCGAGTTGGGGAATATAGGTCTCCGGGTGTATCGCGCACGCAACCCCTCGAGCCCAAGTGGCGGTCGCACTTCGAGGAAACCTGCCCGATAGTCTTGGCGCCTCTTCCGGAGGTCGGACGCCTTGCCACCGGAGCGCCTGACAGCTTGGCTCGGGATCCATCTGCTTCCCGGCGTCGGCCCCCTGACCGCGCGCCGTGCCCTCGACCTCCACGGCGATCCCCGTGAGGTCGCATTCCGGCTTCCGGCTGCCGCATGGCGGGAATTCCCCGGAATCGACGCGACCACCGCAGAGGAAATCGTCGCGGCGCGCCCGGCGCTGATGCGGCGAGTCGAGGCGGAATGGGACGCGGCCGTTCGGAGGGACCTGCGCATCCTAACGCGAGACGACGCGGAGTACCCCTCCATGCTTGCGGCCCTTCCCGACGCCCCGGTGGTCATCTACGTCAAGGGCGAGCTGCTCGACGGGCGCGTGCGGCTGGCGCTGGTCGGATCGAGACGGGCGACCGCCTACGGGCGCCAGGTCGCGCGGGGGCTCGCGGCGGAGCTCGCCCGCTCAGGCGTCGAGATCGTTTCGGGCGGCGCGCGCGGGATCGACACCTGGGCTCACCGGGGAGCCCTCGAAGCGGGAGGGCGCACCGTCGCGGTGCTCGGATGCGGCTTTGCCCACACCTATCCCCCGGAAAACGAAGCGCTGTTCGAAGCGATCGCCGCGTCGGGGGCCATCCTGAGCGAGTTCCCGATCGAGACGGCGCCGCTCCCCGACAACTTCCCGCGGCGCAACCGTCTCATCAGCGCCCTTTCCGCCGCGACGATCGTCGTCGAGGCCACCGACAAGTCCGGCTCGCTCATCACCGCAGGTCATGCCCTGGAACAGGGGCGCGAGGTGATGGCGGTCCCGGGCCCCGTCACCTCGGAGCAGTCCCGGGGCTGCCATGGACTGATCCAACAGGGTGCGAAGCTCGTCCAGACCGTCGAGGACGTCCTTGGCGAGCTGTCGCCGATGTACCGGGCCGCGCTGACCCGGGAGGCGCCAAGCCCCTCTCCGGCGGACCCGGCGGAAGCGCGGGGCCGGGCGCACGGCCTGAGCCCGGACGAGAGCGCCGTTCTGGCCCTTTTCGACGATCCGAGGCCCGTTCACGTCGACCGGCTTGCCGAACTTGCTACATTCGGAATCGCGCGGCTTCAGACGGCGCTCTTCGGTCTGGCGCTGCGCGGGTGTATTGATCCGATGGCGGGTGGGTACTATGTTGCCCGCCCTCGAACCGGGGCCCTTGGGTCGTAAAGCATCGCCGAAGGAAGGATGCATGGCACGATCGCTCGTCATCGTCGAGTCCCCTGCCAAGGCCAAGACGATCAACAAGTTCTTGGGGAAGGGGTTCGTCGTGAAGGCCTCCATGGGCCACGTGCGCGATCTTCCCAAAAAGACGCTCGGCGTTGACGAGAAGGATTTCACCCCGACGTACGTGGCCCTCCCCGAGAAGAAGAAGACGCTGGCCGAGCTCCGAAAGGCCGCGAAGGAAGCCGGTGCGATCTTCCTCGCCGCCGACCCCGACCGCGAGGGAGAGGCGATCTGCTGGCACCTCAAAGAAGAGCTGTCGAAGGAAACCGACGTCGAATTCCGCCGCGTTCTCTTCAACGAGATCACGAAGAAGGCGATCCTCGCGGCGTTCGAGAACCCGCGCGAGATCGACGCCCACAAGGTCGACGCGCAGCAGGCCCGCCGCATCCTCGACCGCCTCGTCGGCTACAAGATCAGCCCGTTGCTGTGGGACAAGGTGCGCCGCGGCTTGTCCGCCGGGCGCGTCCAGAGCGTCGCCCTCCGGATCATCGTCGAGCGCGAGAGGGCGATCAAAGCCTTCGTCGCGAGAGAGTACTGGTCGCTGACCGCGCAGCTGTGGGGGGGCGAGGCGCCCCAGTTCGGCGCGAAGCTCTTCGCGAAGAACGGGAAGAAGATCGAAGTCGTCTCGCGCGACGAGATGACCCGCGCCTTGGGCGAGCT
>JAYUCM010000384.1:0-6867 GCA_043740355.1 Acidobacteriota bacterium
TCGACCAAAGCCGCCCCGTCCCATCGAAACCGCGTGATCCGAATCCCGACGGTCGTTCCGCCGTCGACGTCGGCCTCGACGTAGAAAAGATAGGCGTACCGATGATTGACGAAGTCCGGGTCGAGCGCTATTCCAAGCAGGCCCCGGTCGAGCAGCATGTTGTCGACCGGCAGATCGAGGACCGGGCTGGGCAGCAAGACGCCGCCGACGATCCTGCGAACTGTCCCGTCGAGCTCCTGCAAGACGAGGATGTCGTCGTCCCCGATGAAGGCGATTCCGGTGGGCGACGCCAGCCCCGATGCGACGAGCTGAACCGAAAGCGCCGGATCGTTGACGAGCGCCGCCGACACCGATCCGGAAATCGTCAGAACAACGGCCATCGCCAGGGCTCGCAAGGTCGGCATCGTCTATACCGACCCCTCGATCATCGGCGGGGTGACCGCGTCCACGTCCACTTCGCCGGTGCGGATGCGGTAGACCTTCTCGACGGGGATGACGAAGATGATGCCGTCGCCGACGTCGCCGGTGCGCGCGGCTTTCATCAGGACCTGCACGGTCACGTTGACGAACGGCTCCGACACGCCGATGTCCAAGCGGACCTTTTCGTGGAGCTCCATCTTGGCGGTCGTGCCGCGGTAGTTCGTCACGTGAACGATCTCGCCGCCGTGCCCCTGCGCGCGGCTGATCGACAGACCGCGCACGTCGGCCTTGAAAAGCGCCTCGAGCACGTCGGGGAGTTTTTCGGGCCGGATGATCGCGGTGATGATCTTCATCGGTCGCCTCCGTCGTCGGACAGAACCAGAATCGCGCCCTCGCCGCTCGAATAGGCTTCCTCGCCGTGCTCCTCGACGTCTAAGCCCACGGCTTCTTGGCGCTCCGGCGGGCGCAGCGGCATCACGACGCCGATCGCCTTCAAGAGGACGAACGAAGCCGCGCCGCTGTACGCGAGGGTCGCGGCGACGCCCGTCGCCTGGACGAGCACCTGCGACGGCTTGCCGCCGATCAACCCGTCGACGCCGCCCCACGCCGCTCGCGCGAAAACGCCGGTGAGCAGGGCGCCCACGATGCCGCCGAGGCCGTGGGCGGCGGTGACGTCGAGCGAGTCGTCGAGCCGAGTGCGCGAGCGCAGGATGATCCCGTAGTAAGAAGGAAGCGCCGCGATCGCGCCCAGCATCAGAGCCGAGCGCGGCCCGACGTACCCCGCCGCCGGTGTGATCGCGACCAGACCGACGACGATTCCCGTCGCCGCGCCGACCGCGGTCATGCGCTTCGTGCGGTAGATGTCGAGCAGCATCCAGACGAGCGCGGTCGCCATCGGCGCGAGGATCGTGTTGACGGTCGCGAGCGCCGCGACGTTGTTGGCGGCGAGGGCGCTCCCTCCGTTGAAGCCGAGCCAGCCGAACCAGAGCAATCCCGTGCCTAAAAGCACGAGCGGGACGTTGTGCGGCAGGAACGCCTGGCGGCCGTGATCGCGCCGCGGCCCGAGGACGAGGGCGGCGACGAGCGCGGCGACGCCGGCGTTGACGTGGACGACCGTGCCTCCCGCGAAATCCAGGATGCCCCGTGTCGAGAGCCAACCGCCGCCCCACACCCAGTGCGCCACCGGCGCGTAGACGATGACGCTCCACAGGCCGATGAAGACGAGGTAGGCCGAAAACCGCATCCGCTCGACGATCGCCCCCGAAACCAGCGCGGCCGTGATCACAGCGAACGTCCCCTGGTACGCCATGAAGAGGACGTGAGGGATCGCGCCCTTCGCTTCGAGATCGACGGCGTTCAAGAGCACGTGCCGGATCCCGCCGATCGCGGCGTTGCCGGGGGCGAACGCCAGCGAGTAGCCGCCGAGCGCCCAGAGCACGCCGACGACCGCAAGCGACGCGAAGCTCATCATCATGGTGTTCAACGCGTTCTTCGAGCGGACGAGCCCGCCGTAGAAGAAGGCCAGCGCGGGCGTCATCAAGAGCACCATCCCCGTGGCCACGATCATCCATCCGATATCGGCACCGTTCACGGGACCTCCTTAAGGGCTGTCGGGGACAATCCCCTTTTTCTTGGAAAGCTCCTCGGATACCGCTTTCACAAGAAAAAGGGGACTGCCCCCGATGACCTGAACGAAGTTACGGAGAGCGAGGCCGCGATGCGATACGAGTTCCTTTTCACCACGCGTCAATTCACCAAAGGCGCGATCGGACGGCGGGTGGAAGAAGATCGGATCGTAGCCGAAGCCGTTGGCGCCGCGCGGCTCGCGAAGGATGGTCCCTGAGACGACGCCCGCAAACGTCGCGAGCGTGCGACCCTCCTTGGCCAGCGCGAGCACGCAGCGGAACCGCGCCGTGCGCTTTGCGTCGGGCGTGTCCGCCAACGCTTCGACGATCGCGGCGCAGCGCTCCGGGTCGGTCAGGTCCGGGCCGCCGTAGCGCGCCGACAGCACCCCCGGCCCGCCGGAGAGAGCGTCCACCTCGAGGCCCGAGTCGTCCGCGACCAAAAGGTGCTGCGTGCGTAGCGAGTACGCTTCCGCCTTGAGCCGCGCGTTCGCCTCGAAGGTCGAACCGGTCTCCGCAACCGGCGTCGTGTCGGAAAGCGCGTCGAGCCCGAGAACCGTGAACCCCGCGGGAACGAGCACGCCGGCGCACTCGCGCACCTTCCCCGGATTGGCGGTGGCGACGACGATGATCGGCAACGCGTACCCCTTACGTCGTTGGGTGCTTCGAAACGAGGACGCGCCCCAAGGCGTCCCCGATGATCTCGCGCTGCATCCGATGCAGCTGATCGATGCCGGAATCGGCGAGCGCCAGCATCGCGTCCAGACCTTCCTTTCGAAATGGGGTCGTCTCGGCCGTCCCCTGGACCTCGACGTAGCGGCCGTCGTCGATGCGGACGACGTTCATGTCCACTTCGGCCGCGGAATCCTCCACGTAGTCGAGATCGAGCACCGGGCGGCCGGAGACGATGCCGACCGAGATCGCGGCGAGCATTCCCGTCAGAACCGGCGCGCGGACGACCCTCGCGTCGCGCAGCTTCGCCAGGGCCAGGGCCAGCGCGATGTAGGCCCCCGTGATGCTCGCGGTCCGCGTCCCGCCGTCGGCGGACAGCACGTCGCAATCGACCCAGAGCGTGCGCGGGCCCAGGGCCGCGCGGTCGACGACGCTCCGCAGCGCGCGGCCGATCAGGCGCTGGATCTCCATCGTGCGGCCCGACGGGCGCCCCTTCGAAACTTCTCGCGGGCTCCGCTCGCGGCCCGAGGCCGGGAGCATGGCGTACTCGCCCGTGACCCAGCCTTCACCCTTGTCCTTGAGGTGCGCCGGGACGCGGTCCTCGAGCGACACCGCGCACAACACCCTGGTGTCCCCCATCGCGATCAGGACCGAGCCCAACGCGTGGCGCAGCCAGTGCGGGGTGACGATCGTCGGTCGCAGCGCGTCGTCCAGGCGGCCGTCGTGGCGCGGCATGCTCACTCCGTGGGTTTCTCGGGGGGTGCGAGAGAAAGGTCGGGCGGAAGGGGGCGCCTCAGGTCGAGGTGGGCCAGCGTCTCGCGCTCGCGTCCCGCGACGAGAATGCCCACCCGGCGGATCTCAGGGACGTTGGCGGTCAGCGAATCGACGATCGCGTAGACGGTCAGGATCTCGTCGGCGCTCCCGCCGGCGGCGCCGCTCGCGAGCTCCTCGGAAAAATCGACGTAGGCGTTGCCGTCGTTTTCCACCCACAGCCGCCGCAGCGTGGTCCCTTCGGGAACCGCGGCGAGCGCCCCGTCGGTTTTCGGCCCGTCGAGGAGCGCCGCGACGATCTGAGCGCCGCGCTCCGCCGGACGTTTGGTGTCCACGATCTCGCGGGTCTCGACGGCCAGCGTGTCGCCGGCGGCCGAAGGAAAGTAAAGCCGGACGCTCGTCTTCGCGAAGGGCGCCGCATCTTGCGCCTCCGTCGCGGCGCCGTCCGCGGTCGCCGCCGCCGGGACGGGCGCCGCGTTCGGCTCCGGCGCCACAGCCTGCGGCGTTCGACCGCTCCCGCCGCATGCCGGAAGCGTGGTGACGAGCCCCAACACGAGCGAGGCGAAAACGGCGCGCGTCACGGCCGAGCCGTGACGGTGGCGACGGCGCGCGCGATCGCATCGGCAACCTTGTCCTTGTACGCGTCGTCTTTGAACCGGGCCTCTTCTTCGGGGTTCGAGATGAAGCCGGCCTCGATGAGGATCGCCGGCATCGCCGCCCCCATGAGCACGCGGAACGGCGCCTGGCGGACGCCGCGGTCCCTGACGCCGGACGCGGCGTTCAGCTCGGACTGGACGGCCTCCGCGAGCCGGCTGGACTCGGCGAGGAAGCCGTTCTGCGCCAGATCCCAGAGGATCAGCTCGAGACCGTGATCGGGCCGGCTCTGTGACGTCGCCGCCGCCGCGGAGTCCGGCGACTCGTAGGCCTTGTTCTCGAGCCCGGCCAACGTGCGCGCCTCGTCGTCGGTCGCTCCGGTCGCGAGGTAGTAGGTTTCGGCGCCGACCGCGCTTTTGCGCTTCGACGCGTTCAGGTGGATCGAGATGAACAGCATCGCGCGGTTGTGGTTGGCGATCGCCGTGCGCTCGTCCAGCGGGAGCACGCGATCGTCGTCGCGCGTCAAGACCACCGTCATGCCCTGGCGCTCGAGGCGCGATTTCAAGCGCCGCGCGAGGTCGAGCGTGAGGGCTTTTTCTTGAAGGCCCGATGGGCCGGTCGCGCCGGGCTCGACGCCGCCGTGGCCGGGATCGAGGACGATCACGGGCAGCGTCGACCCCTTCGGGGGCGGCGCGCCGGCGGCCTTCCCGGCCCGGGCTCCCTGAAGGTCGAGGACGAGGCGGGTGGGGTTTCTCAGCTCGAACGTGTCGGCACGCGTGTAGCCGCGCCCGGTCGTGAAGATCAGCGCGCGATCGCCATCGGGGCCGAAGCTCTTGAGGATCGCGTCGTCGATGGTCCCGTTCCCGGGATCGGGGGCTATCGCCGCGTCGCAGATGACCTTGATGCGCCCCGCGTCCTCGGCGACCGCGCACGCGACCTTCTTCGGGAACGTCAGCACGACGCGCGTCGAGGCGCCGGACGTATCGATCGAGACCTTCACGGGGACGGACTCGGCGGCGAACGCCGTCGCCGCGATCGCGAACACGAGCAACCCCGCACGCGTGGCCGTCATCGGCGAAACGCCCGGTGCCTGTCCACCGATGCCGCCCACGGGACGAAGAGCCACGCGACGATGTCGACGATCGCGACCAGCTTTTCCTGCCCCGGATGCGGCGGCGGGCCAAGGCTCGCGCCGTAGAGCGCCAAGAGCACGCCGATCAGCGCGTACCAGGCCCAGCGGCCGATTCCATCCAGCGGCTCGGCCGCACGCGCGTACCACCACGCCGCGGCCAGGAAGAGCGACCCCTCGATCGCGACCGTCGCGGGAACGGAGTTCCAGAGCGACAGCCCGGTCCGGAATTCCAGCCCCGGTACCAGCTGGAGATCGGGCCGGTGGGTCACCCAGTCGAGAATCCAGTGACTGAAGACGACCGCACCCAGCATCTTCGCCGTGTGCGCGTCCTTACGAACGAGGTAGTGCACGCCGCCGAACATCAACGACCAGACGACGGCCATCGCGAGCGAGTGCGACCAGGGGTAGGAGACGAAATCGAACGGCGTGAACGCGGTGTTCCCGGGGTCGATACGCACCCGCTCGATCCGCAGGAGCAGAAAACTCGGCCACAGCATGTCGAGAAAGACGGCCGCCGCGACGCAGGTTCCGAGAGAAGCGCGAGGGGCGGCTCTCTTGGCGGCGAATCCCACGGCGAAATGGCCGATGAACATGCGCGGAGGCTATCGAAGCCCGCCACGGGGCACAAGCGCCAAGATGTCGGCCGAAAGCGTCACGTCGAGCGCCGGCAGCGCGGCAAGACGCTCGCGCTCGCTCGCGCGGGCCCCCCGGTAGCTCATCGCAAGCGCGTCGATGAGCGCCCCCCGGTCGTGGCGGGCGTGGTCGCGCCAGGTCGAGGCTGCTACGAGCTCGAAGTGGGGATCCAGCGCAGCGAGCGCGTCGCCGGCGCGGGCGCGCCTTAGCCCTTCTCCCTGCGAGGCCTCCCGCAGCTCGATCAAGTCGTCCTCCGCGGGAACGACGACGAGTAGCGTCCCCGTGGCGGCCACGACGCGCCCCAGCTCCGAAGCGGGGCGCCGCCCGAAGATCGACAGCGCGAGATCGACGCTGCCGTCGGCGAACGGGAGGCCGCGGTCGCCATTCGCGACGATCCAGGTGAGATCGGGCGCCAACCGGGCCGCGAGGCGGATCGCCGTCGTCGACAGATCGACGCCGCAGCCTTCGGGTGCCCGCGACCCGAACAGGCGCGCGGTCAGCGTCCCCTCGCCGCAGCCGACGTCGATCGCGCAGACGCGGTCGGGCAGCCTCATCGCGTCGATCCGGGAAGCCAGATCCGCGATCAGCCCGTCCGCGAAGCCGCGCGCCAGCCAACGGCGCCGGGCGGCGACCGTATCGTCGCGATCCCCGGCACGGGGCGACCGGCGGTCCTGCGGCTGCAGGAGGTTCCAGTAGCCTTCGCGTGCGCGGTCGAACGCGTGACCCTGCGGACAGCGCAGCCGTCCCTCGTCCCGCGTAAGCTCGCCCGCGCAGCCGCGGACGGTGCAGCGCAGCACCGGCATCAGGACAGGCCATGGCGCGCGAACTCGGCCTTGCGCTCCGCCGGCATCCGCCACGCGAATCGCTCGGTGAACCGCGACGGCTTCTCTTCGATGGCGTCGGCGATCACCTCGCCCAGGACCGGCGCGAACTTGAAGCCGTGCCCCGAGTCCCCCGCCGCCACGGCGAGGCCGGGGCGGTCGGGGTCGCGGCCGATCCAGAAGTCGCCGTCGAACGCATCGC
>JAYUCM010000385.1:0-6846 GCA_043740355.1 Acidobacteriota bacterium
GTCCTCGAGTGCGGAGCTGCCGACGGAGGCGGCGGGCCTGCCGACGATGGGGAGGGTCTCGCCGGCCATCACCGCGACCAGTCGAGGTCGCCCTTCCGCCAGGCGTAGATCCACCCGAGGAAGAGAACGGCCAGGAAGACGACCATCCCCCAAAACGCCGCCGGGCCTGCTTCCCGGAGCGCCTGGATCCAGGGGAAGAGGAACGCCGCCTCGGCGTCGAACAGAATGAACACGAGCGCAATCAGGTAGAAGCCGACCGAGGTCGGCCGCCACGCGGGGCCGAACGGCTCCTCGCCGCATTCGTAGGTGTCGTGCTTGGCCGGGTGGCTCGTCGTGACCCGGTGCCTGACGAGCTTCGCCACGACGATGAGGCCGACGCCCATCGACACACACAGGAGAAGGTGGACGAGAAGACCGATGTACGGTTCCGGGGAATGCACCCGAACCTCCGTGACCGCGACAGGGAGGCGGATCTTAGCAGGCAGCGGCCGGGTCTCAAAAGGTAGAGAAAGGCGGTTTAAGGCGTCACGTCGACCGCGATCTTCCACGTCCCGTCGGCCTGCTTCCGCCAGACGTGGAGGAAGCCGTACTGCGCGGAACCCTCGCCCGTGCACGTGCCATAGGCGTAGCCGAGATCGCCCGACGCAGCGGCCGTTATCCGGTCGGTCGCGCACGTCACGTCGCGCCTGTCCGCCGCGAGGAGGGCGCGCGCGGCGTCGCGTCCGATCGCAACCGCCTTGCCGTCGCGATAGACCCGCACCGCGGGGTCGATCTGAGCCGCCGTGGCCTCGCCGAGTCCCGATTTTGCTCCTTTGGCGAGCTTCCGCTCGGCGTGCGTCACGCCGAGACGCGCGTTCGCCGCATCGCTCGGCCTGACGACCGGAGCCGCGGCGCCTGCAGAGCCGTTTTCGACCGATTGCGGAATCGCGAACGGGAACGGGCTCGAAATGCCGATGTCGACGGCGACCTTCCACGTGCCTTCCTGCTGCCGCCGCCACACCGAGAAGAAGTAGCCCGTGCGTGGTTCCTTCGCCGTGTCTTCGTTCAGCCTGAACTCCCAGGGACCGGAGGACAGCGCGAGATCGCCGGCGGACGACACCGCAACCCAGGCGGGCCCCCAGGAGAGCTTCCCCTTCGATTGCGGCTTCCCCTCGTGGGCCGCGCGCCCCGGCGCGGGGAGCGGATCGAAGATGATCGCATCCTGAGCGAGATACGAGAGGAACGCTTCGTGCAGCCCCTTCTCGAGGGACGCCGCAGCGAACGCCCTCTCGCTGGCGACCACCTGATCGAACGGGGAAAGCGCAGCGGCGAGGAGGACTGCCGTGATCATGGCTCGATTGTCGCTGAAGTCCGGGCGAGCTGCGTGGAATAATCCGTGCTCACCGTGAACAGCCTTCGCGTTCGCCGTCTCGCCGTCCTCGCAATGGTGCTCTTCGCGGCCTGCGTCGGGCCGCCTCGGCGCCGGCAGGTGATCGTCATCGGTTGGGACGGCGCGGACTGGCAGCTGCTCGACGAGCTGATGGCCCGGGGCACGATGCCCGAGCTCGCGGGCCTCGTCCGCGAGGGAACGAGCGGCGCCCTCCGGACGATCCATCCGCCGCTCTCGCCGATTGTCTGGACGACGATGATGACGGGACGCGCACCGCTGGACCACGGTGTTCTCGACTTTACGCGGTTCGATCCCGCGACCCGAGCTCGGGAGCCGATCGGGAGCGACGAGCGGCGTGTGCCCGCGATCTGGACGATCGCGTCGTCGGCGGGGCGTTCGGTCGCGGTGTTCGGCATGTGGGCGACCTATCCCGCGGAACAGGTGAAGGGAATCATCGTCTCGGATCGTCTCATGTCGTTTCAGAACGGCGCGCACCCGGCGGCGCCCCGCGTGGTCTTTCCGGAGAATCGCACGCGGTGGACCCGCGACGCCCTGGCTCGTGCCGAAAACGCGGCCGGAGAGGCGGCGCTTCGAGCCTTCGCGCCCGATATCGCGCGTGAGCCGCGGCTGATGGAAGGGCTGCGACGCGTGCTCGTCGAGACCGCGGTCTACGACGATCTCGCAACATCGTGGTTTCGCGACCAACAGCCCGACTTGACGATCCTCTACGTTCAAGGCACCGATGCGATCGGACATCTCTTTGCGCCGTACCGGCCGCCCCGCATGAGGGGTGTCGCTGAAGCAGACGTCGCGAGCTGGGGCGGTGCGGCTGACGTCTACTACGCGGAAGTCGACCGGAGGCTCGGTGCCTGGCGCCGCCGTGCGCGAGAGGCCGGTGCAACCCTCGTGCTCGTTTCCGATCACGGTTTCTACTGGGGCGAGGGACGCCCCACCGCAGCGGGGAGCTCAGCTTCGGCCACCGCGGGGCGTTGGCATCGGGACGACGGCATCTACGTCGTTGCGGCACCCGGGATCGCGACGGCAGACCCGAAACGGGGATTCGGCGGCGTCGCGCAGGTGGCGCCGACCGTGCTGGCCCTCCTCGGAATCCCGCCCGACCGCTCGATGCCCCCGCCGCTCTACGGAATCGGCGCGACACCGGGAACGCCCGCGGACTACATGGCGTCCTATCGAGTCCCGCGTGCGTCCGGCACTCCTTCGGACGCCCCGCTTGCGAACGACGCCATCGCGAATCTCCGCAGCCTGGGGTACATCGGCGCCGCAGAGCCGGATCGTGCACCCGCTCTCCAAGGTTCGTCGACACGGACCGCGGGATCGTTCGGCAACGAGGGGTTGATCCTGCTCGAGGCCGGGCGCACCGACGACGCGAAAGCGGCTTTCATGCGCGCGCTCCAGGTCGACCCGCAGCACGCCGCCTCGCTCTGGAACCTGGCGCAGCTTCTGGCGCATGAAGGCGACGAGGCCGCCGACGCGGTCCTGCTGCGCGCCGTCGCCGCGGGTTCCCAGGATGCGGCGCGGCGTGTGTCCGACCGGGCCCGCGAGCGGATGCAGGCCGGGAATTGCCGCGCCGCGCTGGACGACGTTCGCGCGGTGGCCAAGGCGAATCCGTCGCTCGCCGTAGCGCCCGCTGCCGAGGGGCTCGCGCTCCTGTGCCTGGGCGACCGTGTGGGAGCTGCGAGCGCGCTTCGGCGCTCGCTCGCGATCGACCCGGACCAGCCTGAGGTTGCGCGGGCGCTCGATGCGCTCCGGTAACCCCAAAAAGACGAATTCGCGTCCGTCGTCCTGAGTTAGTCTCCCGTTGCAAGCGCTCCGGACGGGGCCGGAGACGAAGGGGGCGACATGGAGCACATGAGAACGGCGGGATTGATCGTCGCGTGCGTCGCGATCGGTGTCACGGTCGCGACTGCGCAGACCACGGGCACGATCGTCGGACGCGTGGACGTAAAAACCGGTGGCGGACTACCCCTCGTCATCGTCGAGGCCAAGGGACCCGCGCTGCAAGGGACGCGGACGGCCACGACCGATTCGAAGGGTCGGTACAAGCTGGCGCTGATGCCGCCGGGAGCTTACGACCTTTCGTTCGTCAAGCAGGGGTTCGCGACGGAGACCCGCCAGGGGGTCGTCGTTCAGCTGGACCGCGACACCGCGCTCGACATCGCGCTTCGCGCGACCGTCGAGGAGGCGGTCGTCGTAACGGGCGAGACGCCGGCCATCGATATCAGTTCGAATGCCTTGGGAATCGCCCTTGATGCCCGCGCGATCGAGACGATTCCCTCGGGTCGCAACTACACGTCGATCGTAGGGGTCGCTCCGGGCATCTCGAGCGACGCCAACCCGGACAACCAGAGCCAGACTACGATCACAGTCTACGGCTCGAGCGGCGCGGAGAACTCGTATTACATCGACGGCGTCAACACGACCGGCGTCGAGTACGGCTTCCAGGGTAAGGAGCTGAACTACGAGTTCATCGAGGCCGTGGACGTCAAGACCGGCGGCTACGAGGCGGAGCACGGAAAATCGACGGGCGGGATCATCAACGTGATCACCAAATCGGGGGGCAACCAGTTCCACGGCGACGTCTTCGGCTACTACGACGCCGACGGGCTTCAGTCGTCCACAGATAACACGGTTTCCCCGAACGGGACCGTGACCGGCTTCACGCGACAGGATTTCGGATTCGACGTCGGGGGCTATTTCGTGAAGGACAAGCTCTGGTTCTTCGCCGCCTACGACCGTGTGGACAACACGACGACGACCCGACTTCCCGAAACCGTGCCGCCCGTTCTTCGCGGCACGGAAGTCGAGTCGAAGAGCAAGCGCGACCTGGCGGCGGCGAAGCTGACCTGGCAGGTCAGCGCGAACCACCAGCTTCAGCTCACCTATTTCCAAGACCCGCGCGACGACACCGGCGCAATCAATGACAACAATCACACGCTCAACGGCACCTCCACGACCTACGAAGGTCTGCAATCCTTCGGCGGGAGCGACTACGCCCTCCGCTATCAGGGGATCCTCGGGCCGAAGTGGATCGTGACCGCCCAGGTCGCGCGGCACGACGAGAAGAACTCGGTCGAGCCGGCGACGGCTGCGGGGGACACGATCCAGTACCGCGACGTCTTGACGGGCAACGTTCAAACGGGAGGTTTCGGCCTCATCCAAACGAAGGACTTCACACGTGACATCGTCACGATCGACGCGAGCGCGAGCTACGGCTCCCACGAGATCAAGTTCGGCGGCGAGTACGAGAAGGAGTCCGCGGAGGTGGTGAAGCGATTCTCGGGTGGGCAGCAGGTCGACGTCGTCCGGGATCCTTTCGACGTCCGGCCGCCAATCTACGTGCACAGCTATTGGACGACGCCGACCGCGACCCTGCCCAGTCCGCCGATCTCGCAGCTCAACGCATCGCCCGAGCACAAGGACACGTCTCTGTTCGTTCAGGATCGCTGGGCGATCCGGAACGACCTGACCCTCGCTTTCGGCTTGCGGTGGGACCGCCAGCAGATCATCGACGCGTCCGGCACGACGCAGATCGACCTGAAGGACGACTTCGCGCCGAGAATCGGCATCGCCTGGGATCCCACAAGGAACGGCAAGACAAAGGTGTACGGGAGCTTCGGCTGGTTCTTCGAGCAGATCCCGATGGACCTCGTCATCCGGTCGTACTCCTATGAGAGGCAGCCGATCATCGTCAACTACGACCCGGTGTCGAACACAGCGGATTCCGCGGCCGAGGCGGATTACGGAACGGATTCCACTATCTTGGGCGGGTTCACGGAGCCGTCGGATCCGAATCTGAAGGGGCAGTACATTCAGGAGTTCATCGTCGGCGGCGAGAGGGAGGTCGCGAGGAACCTCGTCGTCGGCGCGAAGGCGATCTACCGCAGCTACGAGCGGGTCATCGAAGACTTCCTCTGCCTGGACGGCACCGCCTACTGCATCGGAAACCCCGGCGAGGGGATCATGACAAACATCTCGTCCTTCGACGACGCGACAGTCACCTATCCGGCGCCCAAGCCGAAGCGCGTCTATAAGGCGCTCCAGATCGACGTGACGAAGCGCTTCGCCGACAACTGGCAATTGCTGGCGTCTTACGTTTGGTCGAAGCTGGACGGGAACTACGACGGCGAGTACTCGCCGTTCACCAACGTGGGTGCCGACCCCAACATCTCGGCCGCGTACGACTACTTCGACTTCTTCACAGACGGCGAGGACCTCTCGAGGATCACGAATCGCGGCGCGCTTTCGAACGATCGCCGGCACCAGTTCAAGGTCTCGGGCTACTACCTCACGCCTGTGAAACTTCAGGTCGGGGCTTCGGCATACTTCCGCACCGGAACGCCGCGGACCCGGTACGGCTATGCCGACGATTACCGGCGTTACGAGTATTTCTTGACCGAGCGCGGCGCCGAGGGGCGCAACCCCTCCGACTACGAGATCGACGTACACCTCGGCTACCCGCTCGCCATCAAGCGTTTCACGATCAACTTCCTGGTCGATATTTTCAGCCTGCTGAACGCACAGCGGCCCGTACTTCTCGATCAGCGATGGGATTTTCAGGAATCCAAGAACACAGACGCGACACCCGAGAACCCGGACTATGGAGGGCCCATCCTGAGGACACGGCCGCGCGCGGTACGTGTCGGGCTGCGCTTCAGCTTTTAAGAAGTGGACGAAGTGGTGACGGGTCAACGTTTTATTGACCCGTCACCTCCGATGGGGGGGAAACGAGGTCGTTAGTCATCTGCTGGCTAACAACGCACGCTGTCTGAGTGGCTGTCGATGGTCGGCGACAAGCCTGAGCTTTCTGAGATCGCGGTTCCGATAAACCGAACCGAGTTCCGACACCATTCGCGTGTGCCACCAATTTGCTATTTTGATTGTCATAACAGACTAATTCTGCGTCCACAGTCTTGCATGCGGAGATTGCTTATCTAATCTACGCATGAATTGCGTACTTTAGCTTCCAATGCGGAGAATATGTGCCATAATCTACGCATCAATTGCGGAGATTATGGAATGTACATCTGGGAAAGACCGGAGTGGCCCGAATTCACCTGGAATGAAGGGAGACTGACCAAACTCCTATCAACGGCTTCGCGAGAGCAAGGTCGCCTAATGGGGAGAATGCAGGCGCTTGGGTTTGACCTACGCGATGAAGCCTATCTCCACACACTGACGGAGGATGTGGTCAAGTCGAGCGAAATAGAGGGCGAAAACCTCGAACGTAACCAGGTCCGATCATCAATCGCCAGACGCCTCGGCCTAGAAGTTAGTGGACTAGTTTCCTCCGATCGAAACGTTGACGGTGTGGTCGAGATGATGCTCGATGCCACTCGCAATTTCGACAGACCACTAACGCAGGAACGGCTGTTCGGATGGCATGCCGCCCTCTTCCCGACGGGTCGAAGCGGGATGCACAGGATCATTGTCGGAAGCTGGCGCGATGATCGTGATGG
>JAYUCM010000386.1:0-2801 GCA_043740355.1 Acidobacteriota bacterium
CCGACGCTGAGCCGGGATCGAACTTGAATGCCGCTGGCGGATGCGATCGCGGTTGCAGTCGTCCGATAGTGCCTGGCGATGCTCGAGAGCGTGTCTCCCCTGCGCACGCGGTACGCGCCGCCGCTCGTCCACGCGTGGTCGACGTCCGGAGCCCGCGCGACGACGGCGGGGATGATCAACTCTTGCCCCGACCGCATCGAGGGGTTCTTGCCGAGACGGTTCGCATTGGAAATGGCCGCCGAAGTTACCCCGTAGCGCTGGGCGATCGCGAAGAGCGATTCCCCTTTCGCAACCTGGTGGCGGGCGAGGACCAATCGATCGGCGGGCGGCAGGGTCGCGTAGGCCCGTCCCACTGCGGCGCCCAGGCCTGCGGGGACGTGCACCTCGGTCGACGTGCCGGGCGGCGTCACCCCGCGGCGGAGCTGAGGGTTCAGCTGACGCAAGGTCTCGGGGTCGATCTCGGCAAGTCGCGCCAAGACCCGCAAGTCGGTCTGCCCTTCGATCGTTACGAGGTCGGAGCTGAAGGGCGTTTCGGGTTCGACATCGAATCCGAATTTCTGAGGCTGCTTGGCGATCAAAGTGGCTGCGAGGATCGCGGGAACGTAGTTCCTCGTTT
Organism: Acidobacteriota bacterium; assembly: GCA_043740355.1. Lineage (GTDB taxonomy): Bacteria > Acidobacteriota > Polarisedimenticolia > Polarisedimenticolales > DASRJG01 > DASRJG01. Next base: position 617 of record JAYUCM010000386.1, read on the forward strand.
CTGCGCGGAGGGATCGCGTGGACGCGAGCGACCAGAAATCGCTCTTCCGGGTCTGCGCCAGCGAACGCTGGATTTTCCCTTCACCCGCGTTGTACGCCGCGAGTGCCAGGTACCAGTCGCCGAACATCCCGTAGAGATCTTTCAAATAGGCCGCCGCTGCGTGGGCGGATTTCTGGGGATCGGAGCGCTCGTCGATCCAGGAGTCGATGCGGAGACCGTAACGCCGGCCGGTCGCGGCGATGAATTGGAAAATCCCCTTGGCCCTCGAACGGGAATACGCGTTGGTCTTGAAGGCGCTCTCGACGTGCGCCATGAAGACCAGATCCTTCGGAATCCCAGCCTCTTCGAACACCGATTGGAAGATCTCGACGTAGCGGCCGGAGCGGACGAGACTCGCCGCGAAGAACTCTTTGTGCGGGTGCGAGAAGTATTCGACGTACCTCACGACCTGATCGTTCAGCACCATCGGGATGTCGAACCCGGGGAACGCTTCGGCGACGATGTTCTTGTCCTTCTCCAGAGTCGACGGCGAGACTTCCGGAGGAGTGTCGGGAAGCTCGTCGAGAGGAGACACCGTGACCTCTTCCGCCTGCTCCACGTCCTCGTCGGCTTCCGCTATGGCTTCGGGCTCCGTTCCGGCCGGCAGCGTCTCTTCGATCGTGGGCGGTGGAATCTCCGGTGCCGGACTCAAGGTGGTCGGGGGACGGATCTCGGCCGGCGACGTCGCCACGGGCTTCTTCGCCACGGGCGCGCAACCGGCGAGCAGTACGACGGCGAGAAGGAGTGGAACCAGCGAGAGGACGGGGGGCCTGGGAGCGGCATCCACCTGAATCCTGAGCCTCATGATGATCACTCCGCCTCGACCGACGTGCGCGATGTCCGGAAGGTCCCGATAATGCGGGGCAAAGCATAAGTACCTCAACTCGACATGTCAACCTGGACGGCCCCTTAAATCCATAATGCTACGGGGGTTGCAGGCCGAAATTCGAGCGCGGCGGATTGACACTTCGGTTCGTTTTCGCCTATCCTCCCGGCCGTCGCGTCCCGGCAGCGCAGGCCCCGCAAGCCTCTCACGGAGACCCCCCATGGCGATTGAATCGAAGGAACGCACGAAGGCGGTGGACCTCGCCGTCTCTCAGATCGAGCGCCAGTTCGGCAAGGGCTCGATCATGAAGCTCGGCGACCGCCAGATCCAGGACATCCCGGTGATCCCGACGACCTCGCTGTCGGTCGACTACGCGCTTGGCGTCGGGGGCATTCCCCGCGGTCGTGTGACCGAGATCTTCGGCCCGGAGTCTTCGGGCAAGACCACTTTCGCGCTGCACGTCATCGCCGAGGCGCAGCGGCTCGGAGGCCTCGCGGCCTTCATCGACGCCGAGCACGCGCTCGACCCGGAATACGCAAAGAAGCTCCGCTGCGACGTCGACAACCTGATGGTCTCTCAACCCGACAGCGGCGAGCAAGCGCTCGAGATCGTCGAGATTCTGATCCGCTCCGGCGCTGTCGACATCGTGGTCGTCGACTCGGTTGCCGCTCTCGTGCCGAAGGCCGAACTCGACGGCGAGATGGGCGATTCCCACGTCGGGCTGCAGGCGCGCCTCATGTCGCAGGCGCTTCGGAAGCTGACAGGCATTGTCTCGAAGAGCAAGACCTCGCTCCTGTTCATCAACCAGATCCGCGACAAGATCGGCGTGATGTTCGGTAGCCCCGAAACGACGACCGGCGGCCGCGCCCTCAAGTTTTACGCGTCGATGCGCCTCGACATCCGTCGGATCGGAGCGATCAAGGAGGGCGAAGAAACCACCGGCAACCGCACCCGGCTCCGCGTGGTGAAGAACAAGGTCGCGCCGCCGTTCCGCTCCGCCGAGTTCGACATCCTCTACGGCGAAGGCATCTCGAAGGAAGGCGACCTGATCGATCTCGGCATCGCCCAGAAGATCGTCGACAAGGCCGGCTCGTGGTTCTCGTACGGCGAGATCCGCCTGGGTCAGGGTCGCGAAAACGCCCGCGTGTTCCTCAAGGACAACCCCGATCTCGCCGGCGAGATCGACCGCAAGGTCCGCGCGGCGCTGGGACTGGTGAAGAGTCAGGCGACCGCGGAGGCGTCCTCCACGCCTTCGCCCGAGACCGCCCGGCCCGTCGCAGCCCCGGACCCGGCTGCGCGCATCAAGCCGCGCCCCGAAGC
>JAYUCM010000387.1:0-17037 GCA_043740355.1 Acidobacteriota bacterium
CGCCGGGCGCGCCTTGCTCTGCCGTTCGGTCTTCCGGTTCTTGCGGTTGCGCTTGGCGACGAAGTCGACGACCTGGCTCGGCCGTTCGCCCGCAACGACCGGAAGCGGTTCCAGGGTCGGAACGAGCTGGAGCTCCGGTTCGGGCACGGGAAGCGCCTCGAGGACCGATGGCGAAATCGCCTGGTCCGACGGCCCGAGCGAGGGCTCGTACGCAAGCGCCGCGGAGAGAGAGCCCAGCTCGGCGTTCAGCTCGGCTCGCATCTGTGCGAAGGGGTCGTCCTCGGTCGTTGCGACGACCGTGACGGCTTCCCTCTCGCCGATCGGTTGCGTCGCGTTGCCGCCGCCCGGGAGGATGGCATCGAGACGAGCGATGATCTCGTCTTCGGCGCCGTCTTCCGCGACCCTGCGCTGCGGGACCGAAGTCAGCCTCGTGCGCTGGCTTTCAGGAGCCGCGGGCTCGGCGGACGCCACGGTCTTCGGGATCGTGCCGTGGCTGACGTGGGTATCCGGGTCCGCGTCCTTGTCCGGGGGGGCCGGCGCCGGTTCCATCTGCTTGTGTGAGTGAGCCGACGCGCCCGGGCCGAGGAATCTCCCGACGACCTTGAGGAGCTGCTCCGGGGCGATCGGCTTCTCGATATATTCATCGCAACCGTAGATATGGAGAGCTTGCGTCCGGTACTTTCGTCCCTTGTACACCCCGGTGGTGATGATCACCGGCGTTCGCCGACCGTGGGGGGTTCGTTTGAGCTCCTGGCAGACCTCGAATCCGTGCTTCTTCGGGATCATCGCCTCGACCAGGACCATGTCGGGGTTCAGCCGGTGAAAAGCCTCGATGCCGGAGACGCCGTCGGTCGCGATTTCGATCGTGTATCCGGCGGCGACGAGCGGTTCGCGGAAACGTTCGATGCTACGAGGCTCGTAGTCGATGAGAAGTATTGTATAGTTCGCCATTCAACGACCCTCGGCTGCGACCCGTACAGCCCAGAAGGTGCGGACGCCCCCTCGGCGACCGCGTTGAACATAATCCGCTCCCCTTGGGGTTTCAAGTCGCCGGAAAGCTCCCGAAGTGACGTCTGATCAGCCGAACCGCACCGTCGGCCCGCGAGAGATGGTTGCGGACGCCGCGCGAACGCTGCCGGAGGACGATCCCCTCGCTCACGTCTTCTTCGAGGAGCGCACGGACCTCCGGATGACACTGGCGTCGTCCGGGCTCAAGGACGCCGTGGCGACCCGGACGCGAGGCGCTGCGATCGCCGGTCGCCGTTCGGTCCACCTCACCGACCTGGAGTCCATGGATCCCGGCCGGATGGTCCCCGGGTGGGCCGTCATAGAACTCGGGCCGCCGGGACAAGACGAAGAGAAATGGGTGGCCGACCTCGAGAACACGGTCTGCGCGGCGGGAAAGTCCGCCTCCGCGGGTCGGCGCCACCTGTTCTGGTCGATGAAGCTAGTCTCCTTTCACCAGGAAGTTTGGGTGGGATCACCGGGGCGGGAGGTCGCTCACGACGTCCGCCGCGGGTGCCGGATGGAAATCAGGGTCCAGGTGGGGGACGAACGTACCTCCCACGCGGTCGAAGAGCTGGTTCTCGGCCCGACCCGGTCGTTCCCCGTGGCGGACGCCTTCGTTCGTGCCTTCGAACGAGCCGAAACACGAGCTTCGATCTCCTCCGCACCCAAACCGGGTTCAACCACGGCGGTGTTCGCTCCCGGAGTGGCTGGAGTCATCACACACGAGCTGATCGGTCACGCGCTGGAGGGAGATGTGGTGGCTCGGGGCCTCAGCTGGATCCGCGCTGCAGACTTCCCGGCCGCGGCAACACCGGTGACTGTGCGCGACGATCCCCGGCGGGGACGCGGCGCGTGGAGCATCGACGACGAGGGTGTCGCCGCTCGCGAGACGATTCTGATCGACCGTGGTCGTCCCGTCGGCTTGCTGCTCGACAGGTCTTCAGCCGGCGCCTTGCGTAAGGTCTCGACAGGACACGGACGGAGATCATCGTACTTGGAGACGGTGCGCCCTCGAATGGGATGCACCTTCATCGAGCCGGGCGACGACGATCCTGGAGAGGTACTTCGCGCGACGCGAGCAGGGGTGTTCATCCGCAGGATGACCGCTGGTCACACCGATCCGATCTCAGGACGAGCGAGCTTCGTGATCACCGATGCGGATCGCATCGTCGATGGCCGTCTCGCGGAGCCTCTCGACGTGTTCGTTCTCGAGCTCGACGGACTCGAATCGTGGAGGTCGATCGATCGCGTGGCGAACGATCTGGTGTTCGACACATGCATCGGATCGTGCGTGCGCGATGGTCAACCCCTGGCCGTGAGCGTCGGCGCGCCGACAATTCGCATAGGGGTGGCGAGAGTTCATTCCTGAACGGAATGAGAAGGACACGAGTGCCGGAACTGCAGCAGTCGCTCGATGTCGAAGCGATCGTGGATCGCGTCAGGTCGCTCCGCCGTGACGCGGCGAATCGGATGACCACGGCTCGTGTCGAGCTCTTCGCCAAGGCCGCCGTTCGTTCCCGAGTCACGCGCGATCTCGACGGAGTCGGCGCGAGGTTCGATCGTGTGCTCGAGTCGGGGCTCGCACTCCGGGTCTTCCGTGCCGGCCAAGAGCGTGCGGGCTTCGCGGCAGCCTCGGGACTCACCCCGGACGTCGTCCGATGGGCAGTGGCCACCGCGTGCACCTTCCGTGCGCAGGCTTCGGCGTGTGAGCCAAGTCCCTCGGATGCCGTTGCGGCGGAGCGGTGGGACCTCGATGCAGCCAGCTCCCTGCCAAGCGAAGACGCCCTGACCGGCGGCCTTCTCGCACGACCTCGCCTCGAGTGGATCGAGGCCGGAACCACCGTCGAGGTCTTGATCGGAGCCGAGGGCTGGCTTGCAGCGCGAAGACGCCATCGGCTGTGGGCGCTGGGCGGAGGGCCGGGTGGGAGGCTGGTCGCGCAGCGCGGGTTTGCGGGCTGGGAGCGTCTCCTCGACGGGGCGATCGATGACTCCCCGGAGCAACGAGGCCTTTCGTCGAATATGGAGGTCGTGGTACTCACGCCAGATGCCGCCGCTTCGGTCGTCTCGGCGTTGGTCGAGGCGTTTCATGGGGCCGGGTCGCCGCCTCGCAAGGCGTCCGGCGGAGGCTGGGAGGTCATGGACGACCCGATTCGGACCGAGGGCCTTGCCGGAGGATCGTTCGACGATGCTGGATTTCCAGCGGTCTCTCGTGTCCTGGCAACGGGTGGCGTTTGGGTGGGACGCTTGGATGGTCCGGGGACCTTCCGGAGGGTGTCGTTCCGCGAACCACCAACAGAATCGGCCACCAATCTCTTCATGCCTTCAGGGACGGAGGAATTGTTCGCCGATCGAGTGCAGGTCGTCGGTCGGTGCCGTGTTTTGAGACCGTCGGCAGAACTATGGGTGATGGAAATCGATCTGGTGAATCCGGAAAACCGTGGCGGACCAAAGCGGCGGTGGATTCGTGTGCAGCCGGAGTCGCTCTTGGCGGCCTGTACAGCCCGCCTGGGTCGATCGAGGGTGACGTCAGCCGGTCCCGTCGTTCCTGCGCTGCGGTTCGAGGGGCTTGCCCCGAGCTGAAAAGACCACGGCTCAGGGCGAAACGATCCCGTTCCGGAGCAACACTTCCCCGAGCTGTTCGGTCTCCGCGCGGGCCGGAAGCACGCGGACGAGTCGTTCAACCGTTCGTCGCAGAGAGCTGCGGTATCGATCCCGTCCAAGCACGGCGATCTGATACCCAAAGGTTCCAAGGGCCTTGATCATTCTTTGGGCGGCGACGAGGTCGAACCTTGCGCGAAGTGCCTCGACGTTGCGGCTCCCGGGGAGCTGTCGGAGGTAATGGTCGAAGAGCTCGTCGACCTCGTGCTCGCCGATGTCGACGTAGGCATCGCGAAGTAGGGAAGCCAGGTCGTACGTATCCGGTCCCCAGCGTGCATCCTGGATGTCCACCAGCGCGAGCGCGCCGTCGGTGCGAACCATGACGTTCCGGCTGTGGTAGTCGCGGTGGCAGAGAACGCGGGGATGCGAGGCCGTCCTGACGGCGAGATCTTCAACGGCCTTCCGAACTTCGGCCGCCGCCTCTGGACGGCCGAGAAAACTACCGACGTAGTGCTCGAGGAAAAAATGCATCTCGAACAGGAAGCGCTCGTCGTCGAGGGCCGGGCCCCGCGCTCGGTCGGAGCGCAAGAGCGCAGGCGTGCCTCGCGTCGCGATGTCGGCCGCTAGCCGGACGGCAGAACGATACAGGTCGCCGCGCGCTGGATGACGGTCCGAGGCCGTGCTCGTGAGCGCGGTCTCGAGCGTCTCGTCGCCCAGATCGTCCACGACGAGCGCTCCCGCCCCAGGCAGGATGTGAAGCACCCGTGCGACCGGTAGTTCCGCATGCTCGAAGATTCGCGAAAGCCGGACGTCGTCGGTTTCGGCCTCGAAGGGGTTGCCATAGTCCATCACGATCCGCGTGCCGCCATCGGGGAGAAACAGACGGTGGAAGCGTCGCGTGGACGCATCGGCGGCGAGCGTCTCGTCACGAGCGCCGGGATAAAGCTCGGCCAAGGCCGTCCGGAGCTCGGGGCGCAGCACGCTCATGACGCAGCCGAGCTCGAAAAACGACGCAGCAGGAGCCCCGAGACCCGCTCGATGCCGGGCGCGGTTCCTGCGTCGCTATCGATGTCCGTGGCGAGCAGAGCATCGGACGCATTGAATCCCAGAGGGATTTCCGTCCCCGGACCCACGATGCATCGGCGCAACGTTGATCGTGGTCCGACCCACGCCTCGGGCATCACGACCGTGTCCTCGAGCGTCGCCCCTTCGCCGACCATGACGCCCATGCCGATCGCGAGCGTTCCCTCGAGTTGGATCCCGGGAGCGCTCAGGTCGGCGCCGGCCCCGATGGCGGCGACCGCGCCACCCACCGGGCGCACGACATCAAAATCTCCCAAGTGCATTCGTTTCTCGGCAGGGAGCGCGACGAGGCGCATCGAGCCTTCGAGGTAGTCGCGCGGGCTTCCGAATTCCCACCAGAACCCGTCGTGCACGTGCGCGTTCAGGCGCCCGTCCGCGGCCAGGCCGAAGTAGACGTCGCGGACGATGTCGGACGGGGCGCCCCGTGGGATCAGGTCGAGCACCGACTCCTCGATCAAGTGATAACCGGTGAAGAGATACCCGCCGGCGTGGTCAGCGCCGAACGCGACGACGCGATGACGATCGTCGATCGTGACCGCCGTGAATCCCGGCCGGTGCGGCGCCAGGACGATCGTCGCGGGGCACCCCGAGCGGAGGTGCGAGGCGATGGCTTGCGAGAGCGGGATGTCGGCGAGGAAGTCCGAGTTTCGGACGAGGATCGTCCCGGCCCCCTTCAGATGCGCCGCCGCGTGGACCAGTCCGCCTCCCGTGCCGAGCAGCTGCTCCGCCTCCAACGAGTAGTGCAGCGCACGCAGGCCGACGGCGGTGCCGTCGCCGAACGCGTCGCGCAGCGCCTGCGGAAGGTGATGGAGGTTCATCACGGCTTCGTCGATCCCCTCGGTGCCGAGTCGCGAGAGGATCTGGGGCGCCAGGGGACGACCCAGCACGGGGATCAGCGGCTTCGGGACGACGCGCGTGATCGGGAGCATTCTCTCGCCGTAGCCGGCCGCAAGAAGCATAGCTTTCATGCGGCGGAATCCGGGCGCCCCGTGGGAAAGAGCAGCGTGTCTCCGGCGACGACGCCCCGGGCCGCCGCGTCCAGCTCATGCAGCTCGCGATATGTCGCGCGGATGAACTCGGAGGGCCCGGAGCCGAGCGCCGCGGCCGCCCGGTCGACGTCGTCCGGTGCTCCCTCGAGCTCGACGAAGGTGCCGAGAGAGGTTTCGTCCAGCGCGGCGACGACCGCGTGGAGCGCGTAGATCGCACGGTACTTCTGGTAGCGGTACACGACCTCGAATCCCAGCCCCAGCAGGATCGACCGCAACGCTTCGGGATCCGCGATCACGGTTTCGTGCTCGATCTTGACCTTGTGGCGGTGCTCGCCGAGAACGGGAGCCTTGAACGTCAGCACCGACGCGCCGCCGAACTCGCGCAGGCGGAGGAGCCGACCGCTCTTCGTCAGCGGTCGCTGCACGAGGTCGAACAACGTGTTGTCTTCGAAAGCGCGACCGTGGACCTCGCGCGCGCCAGCGTCCAGGAGCCGTCGAAGCGCCGTCTCGGGGGAGGGGAACGCGAGCTTGATCTCGTTCTCGCGGTTGGACTTGACCATTACGCGGATGATAACATTCGCCGACTTTGGCGACCTCTCTGTTAGAGCGCTGGGCCCGGCATCCCTTCAAGCTCCCAGCAGCTGCCGGTGTGCTGCTCGCGCTCGGCTACTTCACGCTCGGCCTCGTCGTCCCGAATCTCATCGCCCTCTTTCCCCTGCTCCTCTGGATCGACGCGAACGTAGACAGGCCGTGGCGCGTCTGGCGCAACGGCGGATTCGTGTTCGGGGCGGTCCTCAACCTGCTCATCCTCAGCTGGATGTGCTCGATGCTTTCGATCAGCTTCCTCGGGGCGTTCGCCTACTTCGGGTTGGTCGCCGTGTTCGCGGCCGGCCTGTCGGTGGCGGTCGTCGTGTTAGCGTGGATGCGACGACGCACGAGCTGGTCATTCGCGGTTCTCCTCCCCGCGGTGTGGTTGACCCTGGAGTGGGTGCAGGCCCAGGGCGATCTTCGCATGACCGCCCAGCACCTCGGCCAATCGCTCGGCACCGTCCCCTTTCTCGTTCAGTTCGCCGATCTGGCCGGCCCGTACGGCGTCGGGCTCGTTCTCGTCCTCTCGAGCGCGCTGCTCTACGAGGCCTGGCGGGCGGAATCGCGTGCGGGGCGCCTGCGTCAGCTCGCCGCGTGGGGGGTGCTCGCGGCCGCCGTCTTGGGCTACGACGCGTGGGCGTGGACGCATCCGCCGGAAGCGTCAGGCTCGCTGCGGATCGCCTTCCTCCAGCCGAACGTTCCGCTCGCCCTCAAGATGGATGCGGCCGATGACGAGCGGCAGGACCGGCTGCTGGCCGAGCTGACGCGGAAAGCGGCCGCCATGAAGGCCGAGGTCGTGATCTGGCCCGAGACCGCAAGGCCGCGCGCGCTGTACAGCCGGCCCAACCTCCCGCAGACCTACGCGATGCCGGAGGTGCAGGCGCTGGCGAAGGAGACAGGCGTCACGATCGTGGCCGGCGCGGAGTACGTCGTCGTGCGCGACAAGGACCGTTTCGACGTGTACAACGCGGCGCTCGTCGTGCACCCGGACGGCCGGCTCGATCCGACGTGGGCCGCCAAGGTGTACCTCGTGCCGTTCGTCGAGGCGGTCCCGTTCGAGCTTTTCCTCGGCCCGCTGCTGTCGGGGCGGGGGGGCTGGGCGCGTTGGCTCGCAGGCGGGTTCCTCCCCGGCCCCGAGGAAACCCCGCTGCCGGTCGCCGGAACGAAACTGGGAGTGAGCGTCTGCTATGAAGAGCTCTACTTCGACTTGCAGCGCGGCCTTCGCAACGCCGGGGCGCGCGTGCAGGCCGTCATCACCAACGACGCGTGGTTCGGGACGACATTTTTTCAAACCTATCAGGCGAACACCGTCCGCCTGCGCGCCATCGAGAACCGATCGTCTTTCGTGCGCGTCGCGAACACGGGAATCTCGATGTTCGTCGACCCGCTCGGGCGCGACGTCGAGCGTACCGAGCTTATGACGCAGGACGTTCGCGTGAGCGACGTGGCGCTGACGGAGGGGCGCACCGTGTACGATCGGATCGGCGACGTGCCGGCCTGGGCTGCGATCGCGACGTTCGTCGCGGCGGCGTTCGTCGGATGGAGGCGAGGGCGATGAGTCCAATGAGCCTGAAGATGACCGACCTGAGTTGGGAGCAGTTTCGCGACCGCGTCCCCTCCGCGTGCGACCTGGCGATCGTTCCCGTCGGCACGATCGAGGCGCACGGAGCGATCCCACTCGGCACCGACACGATCATTCCCGAGGCGTTGGCCTCCGGGCTCGCGCCGCGGCTGAACGCGCTGATCGCGCCGTCGATCGCTTACGGCGTGACCAACTCGTTGCTCCCGTTCCCCGGCTCGACCACGGTTTCCTCCACGACGTTTCGCGCCTACCTGTTCGAGGCGGTCGCGGGGCTGGTCGACGCGGGATTTCGCAGGATCGTGCTGCTCAACGGTCACGGAGGCCAAAGCTCCGAAGTGGCGGGCTGTGTCGCGAGGTTGTGGAACGAAAAGAGGGCCTACGCCTGCGCCGTCGACTGGTGGGGATTCGCGGAGGAGCTCGCCGCAACGATCTACCCGGGGACCGTCTCGGGTCATGCGGGGGTCGAGGAGACCGCGATGGTCGTTGCGATCGCCCCGGACCTGGTGGACGGCGCGCGCGCCACGAAAGTGCGCCGTTTCGCTCGCCACCCCGGATTACGCGCGCGTCCGTTCCCCGCGTCGATCATCCTCGACCGAAAAGAAGCCGCGGCGGAGGGTGCCCCGGTGCTCGACCCCGCCAAGGCCAAGGCGTTCTACGACGGTGTCGTCGACTCGGTCGAAGCGGGATTGCGGGACGTGTTTGCGGGGTGGAGCGAGATCCGACCCTAGGCCCCTAGGGCTCGTGGACTACGACCTGGTTCTTCCCGGCCTTCTTGGCGGCGTACAGCGCGCGGTCGGCCGCTGCGACCAGCTGCTCCGCCGAGGCGATGCGAAGCGCCGGGGCGAACGTTGCGGCACCGGCGGACACCGTGACGCGAAGCGGGTGATCCGGTTCGAGGAAGCTGAACTCGAAGACCGCGGCACGGATGCGCTCCGCGACGTGTTCCGCGTGCTCGCGGTCCGTGTGGGGGAGGATCATCGCGAACTCCTCGCCGCCGTAGCGGGCCGCGAGGTCGGTGCCGCGCGCGCCGCCCGAGACGAGCATCGCGAATTCGCGGAGCACCCTGTCGCCCGCCTGATGCCCTAACGAGTCGTTCACACTCTTGAAGTCATCCAGATCCAGCATGACGATCGACAGCGGCAGCTTGTAGCGCTCGGACCGTTCCCACTCCTCCCGCAGCTTCTTGTAGAAGACGCGGTAGTTGGCCAGCCCGGTCTTCTCGTCGACGGTCGCTTCGACCTCGAGCTTCAGGTACGCCTTGCTCTTCTCGATCATCGAGCGGATACGCGCGTCCATCTCGTCGAGGTCGAACGGCTTTTCGACGTAGTGGTCGATCCCTGCGTCGAACCCCTCGCGCTTCGTCCGTGGCTCGCGGCGCGCGCTGAGGAGAATGACTGGGATACCGGCGGTCGCGGGGTCGGCCTTCAGGCGTCTGGAGGCCTCGAAACCGTTGGTGCCGGGCATCATCAGATCCATGAGGATGATGTCCGGTTTCTCGGCGGCTGCGCGGCGGACTCCCTCGTCGCCGTCCTTCGCTTCGAGGATCTCGACCGGCCGGCCGGCGTACCAGCCGCGGACGAGACGGACGGTGTCCGCATCGTCGTCGACCACCAGGATCTTCGTCGTCGCTTCGATGGTCAACGTTCCTCAGCCCGTCCACGCGCATGGACGTCCTCCGCGGCTCCTCAGTCCATCTGCTTGCGGAGGAAGGCCGGGACGTCCAGGTCGTCCTTCATCTTAACGAAGTTCGAGCCGTACCCCTGGTCCGCGGGTTCCAATTCGACGTTGTCGGTCTTTCCGGGGCGGAAAAAGCCCCGCGCGGTGCGCCCTGTAACGACCGCATCCATCGGATCCGGACTCGGAACGCGCTCGTTCTGGCGCGAGCTCGTCGTCGGCCGGTGGTCGGCGCGTGGGTCGTCCCGGTTGAATCCGGTGGCGATGACCGTGACTTTGACCCTGCCCTGCATGTTCCGATCGATGACGGTACCGAAGATGATGTTCGCGTCCGGGTCGGAGGCTTCCTGGATGATGTTCGCGGCCTCCGAGACCTCGTGGAGCGACATGTCCTCGCCGCCGGTGATGTTGATCAGCACGCCGCGGGCCCCGTGGATCGAGGTGTCCTCGAGCAGCGGCGAGGAGATGGCGCGCTGGGCGGCCTCGACGGCGCGGTGCTCGCCTTCCGCGATGCCCGTCCCCATCAACGCCATGCCCATGCCGGACATGATGGTCTTGACGTCGGCGAAGTCGAGGTTGATCTCGCCGGGCACCGTGATGAGGTCCGAGATCCCCTGAACAGCCTGTCGCAGGATGTCGTCGGCCATCTGGAACGCCTCGGCGAGCGGGGTGCCCTTCTCGACCGTGTGCAGAAGCTTGTCGTTCGGGATCGTGATCACGGTGTCGACGACCTGCCGCAACGCTGCCAACCCCTCTTCGGCTTGGAGCCGCCGCCTTCGTCCCTCGAACGCGAACGGCTTCGTGACGACCGCAACGACCAGGGCGCCGGACTCCCGGGCGATCTGGGCGATGATCGGAGCACCGCCCGTTCCCGTGCCGCCTCCAAGCCCGGTCGTGATGAACACCATGTCGGCGCCTTCGAGAGCCTGCAGGATCTGCTCCCGATCCTCGAGCGCCGCGCTCTTGCCGACCTCCGGGTTGGCTCCGGCGCCCAACCCCTTCGTCAGCTTCATGCCCAACTGCAGCTTCATCGGCGCCCGGCTCGAGCGCAGCGCCTGGCAATCGGTATTCGCTGCGAGGAATTCCACTCCCAAGACATTCGAGGCGATCATGCGGTTCACGGCGTTGCCGCCTCCGCCGCCGATCCCCATGACGCGAATTTTCGCCGACGGCGGGATCGCGTCGTCGAAGCTGACCTTGATGGGCTCGTTCTGCCGCCCCGGGTTGTTGTCCATCGTGATCATCCGCGATCTCCTCGTCATGGTCAGAACATCTCCGCGAACCAGTTGCGGACGAAACTGCCGAACCTGAGAAACGTTCCCGGGTTGACAGAGAAGGGACGCAGCTGGTCTTTCCCGATGTTGTGCGCCGAAAAAAGCGCCAGGCCGACCGCAGTTGCGAACTGCGGGCCAGAGGCAGGCTCGGTCAGGCCGTTCACGCCGCCCGGCTGCCCCAGCCGGACGGGGAGATCGAACACTTGCTCAGCGACCTCCAACATACCAGGAAGTAAGGCTCCTCCGCCCGTAAGAACGATGCCCGCGTTGAGAAGTTGGTCGAACCCGGCGCGTCGGACCTCTTCGTGGATCAGGGTGAAGATCTCCTCGGCGCGGGGCTGGAGGATCTCCGCCATCACCTGCCGCGAGAGCATCCGCGCCTTGCGGCCGCCGACCGAGGGCACCTCGATCGCCTCGTCCCCCTCGACGAGCGTCGCGAGCGAGCAGCCGTGCTTCTTCTTGAGCCGTTCGGCGTCCGGGATCGGAGTCCGCAGGCCGACGGCGAGGTCGTTCGTGAAGTGATCGCCGCCGGCGGGAAGGACCGCGGTGTGCCAGATCGACCCCTTCTCGAAAATCGCGAGATCGGTCGTGCCGCCGCCCACGTCGATGAGGGCGACACCCAGATCCTGCTCGTCGCGGGTCAGGACCGACTCCGAAGCGGCCATCTGCTCGAGCACGGTGTTGCGCACCTCGATCCCGGCGCGATTGACGCAGGTGACGAGGTTCTGGATCGAAGTCGTCGCGGCGGTGACGATATGGACGTTCGCCTCCAACCTCGAGCCTGTCATGCCCACCGGTTGGGTGATCCCCCCTTGGTCGTCGAGCACGAATTCCTGCGGCAGGACGTGCAGGATCTCGCGGTCCTGCGGAATCGAGACCGCGCGTGCGGCATCCATCACCCGTCGCAGGTCCTCGCGCGAGACCGTCCGTTCCTTCCCCGAGATCGCGACGACCCCTCGGCTGTTGAACGACCGGATATGGCCGCCCGCGATGCCGACCGTCGCACGCTCGACCGCGACCCCCGCCATCAGCTCGGCCTCTTCGACGCAGGATTTCACCGCGTCGACCGTCGCGTCCAAGTTGATGACCACGCCCTTGCGCAGTCCTCGGGACGGCGCCGCGCCGATTCCCACGACGTCCACGGAGCCGTTGTCTCTTATCTCCGCGATGACGCAACAGATCTTGGTGGTTCCGATGTCAAGGCCGACGACGTAGCGTTCGTTTTTCGGCATGGCTCTATTCGTTCTCCGTTGTGGATCGGTCCGCGGCGGACAAGAGGGAAATGCGCTGGCTCCAGCGGAGGTCGACGCGAGCGGTATCGCCGACCTTTCGCGCGATCGTCGACCGCAGCGCAAGGTACGCGCCGAGGTTGCGATCGATTCGTTCCGGATCGAGGAGAATCTGCGGGCCGCCTTCGACGCGGGTCACCGCGACGCGGTCGGACCGCGAAAGATCGACCTCCGAGATCCCCCGCGTCCACGCCGGAAACGCCCCGTTCAACTGCATGAGCAGGGCCACGCCCCGCGCGAGGACGGTTTCACGATCCTTCCCCTGGTGAGCGTCGAGGCCGACGAGCAGGGGAAGGTCGTAAGGGAGGTCCGGGCCGGCCGGCCCCATCACGAAGCCGCCGTCATCCACGACGTACACGAGGCCACGAATCGAGGCCAACGCGCCCGGGGTCCGTTCGATCACAGAGACCCGTAAGGTCTCGGGGAGGATGCGCTTCACCGTGGCTTGCTTGACCCACGGGTCGCGTAGCGCCGTCTTCGCGACGTCGTCGAGTGCGAGCTCGACCAAATTGCGGCCGAGGAACGGCTGCAGCACCTCCCGTACGGCTTCGGGCGTGGTGGCTGCTGTCCCCTCGACCAGGATCTCGCGCACGGCCAGCTCGTCCGACGTCGCGAAGTGGCGCGCGACCGAACCCGCGGAGACGACGAGCAGCGCACCGATCGCCAGGTTCGCCCCGACGATCCCCGCGAGCCGGAGCAGCGTCCGCGCCCGCCGCGCCTTGTGGACGTGGCGGTTCACGCGACGGCGCCAGTAGCGGCGGTCGGGCTCGGGAACGGGGTGGCCTTCGTCGATCATCGCGCCTTCCTCGCCCTGGTCCGCGACGAGCCCGCCTTCGCCGCCAGCGCCAGGAATGCGTCGCCGACCTTCCAGATGTCCCCGGCGCCGAGCGTCATGACGAGGTCGCCCGGAAGCACGAGGCCCTTCAAGCGGCCCGGGATCTTGTCGAGCCGCGGCTCGAACGAGACCGCGGGGTGCCCGTGCCGCACGAGCGCATCGGCGACCGCGGCTCCGTCGACGTCCGGAAGCGGTGCTTCACCGGCGGCGTAGATCGAAGTGACGATCACACGATCGGCCAGGACGAACGCGCGGCCGAACTCTTCCAGCAATGCGCGTGTCCGCGAGTACCGGTGGGGTTGGAATGCGACCACCGTCCGGGCGCCGAACCCTTCGCGGGCCGCGGCGAGCGTCGCCTGGATTTCCGTCGGATGATGCCCGTAATCGTCGATCACGGTCGCCCCGAACGCCTCGCCCTTGAATTGGAAACGGCGGTCGACCCCCTGGAAACGCGCGAGTGCTTTGGCGATCTTGGCGAAGGCGACGTCCAGCTCGAGCCCCGTGGCGACGGCGGCCAGCGCGTTGTAGACCGAGTGGCGGCCGGGCACCGGAAGACGGACGACACCGAGCTTCTGGCCCCGCCACCGCGCCACGAACGATGACGAGAAGCCGTCGAAGACGACGTCGGTGGCGACGAGGTCCGCGTCTTTCGACAACCCGTACGTGACGACCTTCCGGTCGATGCGCGGGAGGACCGCACGCAGGTTCGGCTCGTCCAAGCAGACCACTGCGGCGCCGTAAAACGGGACACGGGACAGGAACCGGACGAAAGCGTCCTGGATCTCGCCCAGGTCTCTGTAGTGGTCCAGGTGCTCCCGGTCGATGTTAGTCACGACGGCGATCGTCGGTGTCATCTTGAGGAACGAGCCGTCGGACTCATCCGCCTCGGCGACCATGAACTCGCCCCCGCCCAGCTTCGCGCCGGAACGGAGCGCCTTGACGCGGCCGCCGATGACGACGGTCGGGTCGAGACCGCCCGCCGTGAGGACGACCGCGATCATCGCGGTCGTCGAGGTCTTGCCGTGCGCTCCCGCGACGGCGACGCCGTACTTCATGCGCATGATCTCGGCCAGCATCTCGGCGCGAGGAATCGCCGGAATCTTGAGTCGGCGCGCCTCCACGAGCTCGGGGTTTTCCCGCTTGACCGCGGACGAGACCACGACGACGTCCGCCGCCGCGACGTGATCGGCCTTGTGGCCGCGGAAGATCTTCGCGCCGAGGCGTTTCAGACGCCGCGTCGCATCGCTCGTCTGGAGATCGGAGCCGCTGACCTGGTAGCCGAGGTTGACCAAAACCTCGGCGATGCCGCTCATCCCCGAGCCGCCGATGCCGACGAAGTGGATCTGCCGCATCTTACGGAACACGCCGCACCGCCTTGCCTTCGAGGAGGCTCTCCGCGACGTCGGCGATCGCTACCAAGGCGTCGAGGCGTGCGAGCGTGCGGCTGGCTTCGCCCATGCGCATGCGCCGCTCCCCGTCGAGCGCCAAAGCTGCGATCTCCGCCGCGCACCGCGCGCCGTCGAGGTCGCGGTCGTCAACGACCACGGCGGCCCCCGAGTCGCGCACAACCTCGGCGTTGGCGCGCTGGTGGTCGTCGGCGGCGAACGGGAACGGGACGAGAATCGCGGGACGCCCGGCCGCGGCGAGCTCGGCCAGGGTCGTGGCGCCGGCGCGGCAGATGACGAGGTCGGCATCCGCCAGCCGACGCGGCATGTCGTCGAGGAACGGGCTCACGTCGGCCTCGATGCCGGGGTGCGCCGCGTAGGCGCGTGCGACCGCCTCGTGCTCCTCCGGGCCGGTCTGGTGCACGATGCGTGGCGGCGGCGTCATGGCGGCGAGCGCCGGAAGAGCCGCGACCATCGCGCGGTTGATCGAGCGTGCGCCGCGGCTGCCACCGAATACGAGAAGGGCCATGCGCGCCGCGTTCGGCGGCGGCCCGATCGCGGCGAACTCCGGCCGAACGGGATTCCCGGTGACGAGGCCGATGCCGTGAAGCCGCGCCTTCGCAGCCTCCGAGGGCACGCATACGGCGTCGGCCCGCGGCGCGAGCCAACGGTTCGTCGCGCCGGGGAAGTGGTTCTGCTCCATCAGCATCGTGGGCACCCGGAGGAGCCAAGCGGCGAGGACCGCTGGACCCGAGGCGTAGCCGCCTGCGCCGACGACGAGAACGGGACGGTGCGCGAGGAACCACATGCAGCACCGCCCCACCGCAAGGCCGGCCGCGCCTCCGGCCAGCAGGCGCGCGCCCAGCGCCGTGCCCTTGAGGCCCGAAACCGGAAGGGTGCGGAGCGGAAAACCGGCCTGAGGCACCAGGCGCGTCTCGAGGCCGCGCGTCCCGCCGACGAAGACGATCGCGGCGCCGGAATGCCGCCGGCGCAGCTCGCCGGCAACGGCGAGCGCCGGGAAGAGATGACCTCCCGTCCCGCCTGCGGCGAATACGATGAGTGGATCCTTGGCCACCGCGTCACCACGCGCCTCAGTTGGAATGCTGCGACACGTTCAAGATCAAGCCGATGGCGGCGAACGACGCAACGAGCGACGAGCCGCCGTAGCTGAGCAACGGAAACGGAAGCCCCTTCGTGGGCAACAGCCCCACGCAGACTCCCATGTGGATGAGAGACTGCACGACGATCAGCATCGTGCCGCCTAAAGCCACGTAGAACGCGAATCGATTGGGCGCGCCGACCGTCGCCCGAAGCCCGCGCCAGGCCAAAAGCCCCACGGCGGTCAGCAACGCGAGCGTTCCGAGAAGGCCGAACTCCTCGCCGACCACGGAGAAGATGAAATCGGTGTGCGGGGCGGGGAGGTAGTAGGCCTTCTGCTGCCCCATCCCGAATCCGACCCCGGTCAAGCCCCCGCTACCCACGGCCAGCCGCGACTGCGCCAGCTGGAAACCGGTTCCCCGCGGGTCGCTCCCGGGGGCCAGGAAGGTCCTGATGCGCTCGATGCGGTACGGGTGAGCGAGAATCGCCAGCGCGACGAAGAGAACGCCGCATCCCACCGCGGCGCCGAGGTAGCGGAATCGAAGGCCCGCCACGAACAGCATGACGGCTGCCGCCGCGAGGACCATGACCGCGGAGCCGAGATCCGGCTCGATGACGATGAGGAACACCATCATGCCGACGAGCGCCCCCACGGGGCCGAGCGTCGACCGCAGATTGTTGACCTCGTCCACGGACCTTCGGGACAACACGTAGGCGAGGAGGAGGACGGTCGCGAGCTTCGCGACCTCCGACGGTTGGAACCCCAGGGGCCCGAGCCGGAACCAACGGTGCGCGCCCCCGGCCGCCGGCATGGCGAGCACGAGGAGCAGGAGCGCGAGCGATGCCGCAAAGAACGAGCCGACGACGCGCCTTTCGTCGAGGTGGTGGAGCGGGAGGGCCATCGCACCCGCCATCGTTGCCAGTCCGAGCGTCAGGAAGGCCCCGTGCCGGAGAAGGAAGTAGGTCGGGTCTTTCCCCAAGCTCATCGCGATGTAGTGCGAGGCGCTGCCGACCATGAACAGGCCCGCGAACGCCAACAGCGTCGCGGTCAGGAGGAGCCAGCGGTCGTACGAGCGGCGCTTCGGCACCGGCTACCTCAACTTCAGCGTCGCGAGGCCGAGCAGCGCGAAGATGATCGCGATGATCCAGAAGCGGATCACGACCTTCATCTCGCTCCAGCCCACGAGCTCGAAATGGTGGTGCAGCGGCGACATGCGAAACACGCGCTTCCCGCGCGACTTGAACGACGCGACCTGGACGATGACCGACAGCGCTTCGACGACGAACAAGCCGCCGACGATCACCAGCATGAACTCCTGCTTGATGAGGATGGCGATCGTGCCGAGGGCGCCGCCGAGAGCCATCGAGCCGACGTCGCCCATGAACACTTCGGCGGGATGGCCGTTGTACCAGAGGAACCCGAGCGACGCCCCGACGAGCGCGCCGCAGAAGACCGTGAGCTCGCCGGCCCCCTTGACGTTCGCGATGCCGAGGTAGTCGGCGACGATCGCGTTGCCGGCCGCGTAGGCGAGGATCATGAAGGTCGCCGAGGCGATCAGGAACGAACCGATGGCGAGTCCGTCGAGGCCGTCGGTCAAGTTGACCGCGTTCGACGCGCCCGTGAGCACGAGAAC
>JAYUCM010000388.1:0-2796 GCA_043740355.1 Acidobacteriota bacterium
TCGGATTCCCCGTCGCCGCCATCAACGCGCCGTTGACCTGGTACGGCTCGAGGAGCTTGATCCGCTCGCCCCACTTCGCGGGCGGCTCGCCGAGGGACACCCACACGTCGGTGTAGACGAAATCGCATCCGGCGACCGCGGCTCGCGGCTCGTCCGACAGGGTGATCCGCGCCGAGGTCGCCGTCGCGAGGGAGCGCGCCTTCGCGACGACCGGTTCGGCGGGCCACAGGCTCTTGGGCGCGCAGAGGCGCACGTCCATCCCCATCGCCGCCCCGCCGAGCAGGAGCGAGTTCCCCATGTTGTTGCGCGCGTCGCCCAGGTAGCAGTACGCCATCTTCGCGAGCGGTTTGTCGGAGTGTTCTTCCATCGTCATGAAATCGGCGAGGATCTGCGTCGGGTGCGATGCGTCGGTCAGGCCGTTGTAGACCGGCACGCCGGCGTACCGTGCCAGCTCCTCCACGATCGATTGCGCAAACCCCCGGTACTCGATCGCGTCGTACATGCGTCCCAGGACGCGCGCCGTGTCCTTGATCGATTCCTTGTGGCCGATTTGCGATCCCGCAGGATCGAGGTAGGTCACACCCATCCCTAAGTCGTACGCCGCCACCTCGAAGGCGCAGCGCGTCCGGGTGGAGGTCTTCTCGAAGATGAGGCAGATGTTCTTCCCGGCGACCCGGCGCGGCGCCGCGGCGCCTTTCTTTTCGGCCTTCAGCGTATGGGCGAGATCGAGCAGGAAGCGAATCTCCTGCGGCGTGAGATCCGAAAGCTCGACGAGGCTTCGATCCTTTAGGGTGATACCCATGGGCACGCGATCCTATAACATCCTCCGCGCGTGATCGAACAACCCGCGCCCCGCTCGGCTCCCCTGCGGCTCCTCGCCGACCAGGCGTTTTCGCGCACGGCCGGAGCGCCGCTCGTCGCCGGCAACGCGGTGCGACTTTTGAAGGACGCCGCCGAGAACTTCCCGGCCTGGCTCGACGCGATCCGCTCCGCGGAGCGCTCCATCTTCTTCGAGAGCTACATCGTCGGCGAGGACGCGACGGGGCGCGAGTTCCGCGACGCTCTCGCGGAGAAGGCGCGGGCCGGCGTCAACGTGTGCGTCCTTCACGACTGGCTCGGCTCCCCGGGCAAGATCGTCCCCGGCTTCTGGCGCCCGCTCTCGGCCGCGGGCGCCTCCGTGCGGGCCTTCAACCCTCCGCGCTTCGACAGCCCGTTGGGTTGGCTCTCGCGCGACCACCGCAAGTCGATCTGCGTCGACGGCCGCGTTGCGTTCGTCTCGGGGCTGTGCGTCGTCGCTGCCTGGCTCGGCGATCCGGCTGCGGGGAAGGAGCCGTGGCGCGACACCGGCGTCGAGATCCGCGGCCCAGCGGTCGCCGACGTCGAGCGTGCGTTCGCGCAGGTCTGGGCCACGACCGGAGACCCGCTGGGAGACGACGAGCTGACCGACCCCGCGGCGATGCCGCCGATGGGTGACGTTGCGCTGAGGGTTGTCGCGAGCGCCCCGGCCGCGGCGGGGCTCATGCGTCTCGACCAGCTGATCGCCTCGATCGCGCGATCGCGTCTTTGGCTGACCGACGCGTACTTCGTCCCGGTCACGGCCTACGTTCAGGCGCTCTGCGCCGCCGCGCGTGACGGGGTCGACGTCCGACTTCTCGTCCCCGGAGCCAGCGACGTCCCCGTAGTGTCGCCGCTGTCGCGCTCCGCCTACCGGCCCCTTCTTTCGGGCGGTGTGCGCGTGTTCGAGTGGAACGGCACGATGCTGCACGCCAAGACGGCGGTCGCCGACGGCCGGTGGGCGCGCGTCGGATCGACGAATCTCAACCTCGCGAGCTTCGTCGGTAACTACGAGCTGGACGTCGCGATCGAGGATGCCGGATTCGCGGCCTTGATGGAGCACCAATACCGCGACGACCTCAAGCACGCGACGGAGATCGTCTTGCAGCGGAGGCGGCGCTCGCTCCGGCCCGTGCCCGCGCAGGTCGAAGGCACGCGCCCTCGCCGCGCACGGTCCGGAAGCGCGGGGCGCGCAGCCGCAGGCGCCGTGCGGTTCGGAAGCGCGGTCGGCACCGCGCTCGTCCGGCCGCGTGAGCTGGGATTCGGGAGCACGAGAATCCTGGGCGGCGCGGCAGCGCTTCTGGCCGCACTCGCGCTGGTCTGGATCCTGTGGCCCAAGTCGATCGCCTGGCCTCTGGCGGCGATAGCGCTCTGGTTCGCGATCGCGTTCCTGATCCGGGCCTGGCGCGGGTACCGGGACGCGCGGCGATCACCGCGGTGACGAGCTAGAGCGCCCGCGTCGTTCTCGTCACGCGAAGATCGGGAACCGTCCCCGAGGCGAAGAACGATTCGAACTCGTACGCGTTGAGCAAAAACGTGTGGGAGAACGACGTCCTCTCGCCCGCCCGAACGTGAATGTCGGCGATCGTGCCGAGAAGGAGCTCACGCTCGCCGTCGATCGCGACGAACTCCAGGTCGGCGGCCTTGTCGTCGGCTTGCGGCCGCGCGCGCAGCTCGACCTGCACATCGAACGATCGAAAAATCGCGGGAAACTCGGCGTCCGCGTTCCTGGTGAACGAAACGCCATCGAGCGCCAAGCCGTCGCAGTAGAAGCCGCCCGATAGAGGCATCTTCCACGTCCCTCCGGGAGGGGTAGCGGCGAAGTCCCCGGAGGACGCTTCGACGGTCATGGGAGCATCGACCGGCGTCACTCTGAAATCACGGTCGCCGGACCATCGCTCCGGCTCTTGGGCCGGGGCGGACGAGGCCGCTCCCACGAGACAGACGAACGAAACCGCTGCG
>JAYUCM010000389.1:0-6800 GCA_043740355.1 Acidobacteriota bacterium
CCGACGGCGATCACCGTCCCCGCGGAGGAGTAGCCCAGGGCCTGCGGCTCGGAGAGCTTCGCCTGCACCTTGCGGTAGGCGGCCAAGACCCCCTCGCGCCTCACGGTGTCGAGAACGCGGCGAACCAGATCGGGGCGCGCGCGGGCCGTCTTGATGTACGAATCGCGCGCGGTGGACACCGTGTTCCGCTCGGTGCCCGGAGACACGACGGAAAACGCGTTTCGGACGAGGATCGTTCCCGGGCGAAGCGCCGGCGGCGCGATGTCGACGACCTGAACGGTACCCGCTTTCGGGTCCTGGAAGAGCTGCTTCATGGCGGCTCAGAATAGCATCGCCGCCGATCAGAACAGCTTCAGGATGACGAGCTGGAACTCCTGCTTCCCCTCGAGCTCGGGAACGTCGGACGCAATCGCGCGTCCGTAGCTCGCCTGCCAGATCGTCTTCCAGGGTCCGACGACGTTGAACGACAACCCCGCACCGGTGTGATTGCGAAAACGGTCGTCGCGGTCCTTGACATGCGCGGTCTCGACGGACGCGTCGAAGCGCACCGCACTGAGAATGTTGAAGGCCCACCCGACGCGCGCGAGGTACCCGGTATCGAAATGGACGCCTGTTCCCGCGTACCCTTCGAGGCTCTCGTCGCCAAACCTGCCGAAGCGGTAATCGCTGAATCGATCGAGGTTCGTTCCGCCGAGGTAGTCGATCTCGGCTTTCAGCTTCTGGAACTTCGGCAGGTACCACTCCTTGAACGCAGTCAGTTTCCAGGTGCGGAACGATCGTTGATTCGGATCGAACGTCGGATCAAGGAATGTGGCCGATCCGTTGTCGAACAACCCCCAACGCTCCCATTGCGAGCGCCGGGAGGCCGTCCCTGCCGCGGTGATCGAATAGCCCTTCCTGTTGAACTCGAACTGGAGGGTTCCGGAATAGACCTCGTGGTCTTTCGGGAGCACGAAAGACAGGTTGCTGCCGTTCGCGACGTTCTCCGCCGCTAGGACATCCTTTGCCTCGGAGCTGTCGTCGTACGCATTCCACGCGAAATCGCCGATGGCCGCGACCTTGAAGAAATTCCCGAGCGGGTAACCCAGCCGGCCGGTCACGTATTGGCTGCGCCGCCGCACCCGTTGCGCGACGTCCTCTCCGCCATTGACGAAGATCTTCTCGTCGCTTTTGAATCCGACGAGCGACACCTCGGCGCCGAGATTGACCTTCGTTCCGCGAAGGGACGGATCGGTGAGATTGGCGTACACATAGATGCCTGCGAAAAAGACGTTGACCTGCATCTTCTTCTTCAAGAAGTCGTAGTCGAACCAGTTCACCCCCGCGAGCGGCAGCACGCCGCTCGTCGAGTCGTCCTTGATCGCCCCGACCGCTGCGAACAGAGCGCTGGTCTTGACATGCTCTTGCTCGACGCGCTCGCCGTCAGGCTGTTTTTGCAGATAGCGAAACCCCTTGTCGGTGTCGCGGAGCACTTGGTCGTCGGAGGCGTAGGCAGCCTTCAACGCCTGATCAAACTGTTCTTCGGGTGCGTTGAGCTCGAAGCCCGAGAACGTCAGCTCGCGACGAACGACGAAGTTCCTTCCTCCGCCGCTCCAGAGCTGTTGGCCGTCGATTCGGCCGATCAGGATGTAGGTCGCGCCGTCCGGCCCGGTCACCGGAACGTACGTATCGGTCTCCTCATTCTGGAGGACGGGCGGCTCCTTCAGATTGGTCTGGATGACCGACGTGCGGAGGCGGACGAAGCTCTCCTTGTCGATCCAGACGCGCCCGCGGTAGAGCGCCTTCCCGGCGAGGTCCGCCGCGGGCTCGAAGCCCACGACGTACGCCGCGCGGCCGCCTTGCGTGTCTTCGCCGGCGAGCTTGTAGTCGTATGTCTTGTCGAACGTCAGGTCGAGCGGAAGGGTCACGACCTTCTCGGGCTGGATCAGCGGTAGCTCGGGAATCTTCTTCCATGTGATCCGGTTCCCGTTGACGTAGTAGTGCGTCTGCTGCCATTCGAGCTGCGCGCCTCGACGCCAGAAGTAGGTGCTCTCGATGCCGACATCGATCGACCCACCGGCCTGGGCGATCTTGTAGTGGACGTCGGCACGCCCCTTGGCGATCCATCGCAGGAGGTGGTCGTCCTGTATCTTCTGGACCTGCCGGTTTCTCGCGATGATCTCCTCGGCCGTCAGCCCGCGCGTCGTGGCGACCTTGACGTCTTCCGCGGCAACGTCGAGCCCCGGTTGATTTTCCGCAGCGCGCTCCCAGACCACCGCCATCGGGTGGTCGGCGAGGAGCAGACGGAGCGCGCGGGCCTTCGTGCCCGGAACGCTCGCGGGCCCCGTCTTGTACGTCGCGCCGGTACGGAGGTCCACGACCTCGGGGTCCTTGACGTCGATCGTATCGAGTAGCAGGCGGGACTGGTCATCCGGCACTCCGGTTGGCGGTGCCTGATAGACGACCAGCGTGGCGAAGTCCTTCGCATGGAGGAACCGGCCGAGGACGGCCGCGCCTTCGACACCCTCGCCTTCGGGGCTGCGCAGCGCCAGCGTGCCGGGGGGCGCCGGCGCGTAGTCGAAAGCGATACGCGACTGGAGGCCCGCCACGACGCGGACGACCGTCTCGGCGCTCTTACCGTCGGTGGGGAGCGTCACGAGCGCCGCCGGCGCGGACGATGCCAAAGCGGTCACCGCGGCGCGAAACGACGACCACACGTCCGCCTCGTCGGCTGCCACGTCGGCGCGGAGCGCTGCTGCGGGCGGATGGAGCGCCGCCTCGGCGGCAAACCCCGCGACAATCGACGGAACGTCGGCGCCTCCCGTGAAGGCGATCGGGAGGATGTCGATGTACGGCGCCGCATCGTTGTCCCAGAGAGCCTTCTGCCAGGCAAGCGCGTCCGCCCCGACAGCGCCCTGCGCGACGCGGACCTCGATCCCGTTCGCCTTGGCCTCCGCCTTGACCGCGAGCGACGACGACTTGAGAACGAACGCATAGGAGACCGGGTCGAATGCACGATCCGGGCTTTCGCCGATCTCGATTACCGCGACACGCCCGCCGAGGGTCGCGACGGCGCTGCGGAGGAGCGCGGTCCAGGCCTGAAGCCAGGCGCCGTCCGGCATCGCGCCGGGTTCCGCGACGCGAGGATGGAGCGGCGATTCACCGCGGACGCAGAGACTGGCGCGGGCCCCACGCGTTGCAAGCGTGTCCAGGATGGGCTGCACCGACGACCAGTCGAAGATGCCGGGCGCGGTCTCCACAGCGGACCACTCCGCGACCACACGCACTTCGATGGGATGGGCGGGGTCTTTGGCCGCCAGGGCGTCGGGAACGGTACTACCTGGGAGCGCGACGCCGAGCGACGGACCCGGGATCTCGCGCTCCGCGGCGCCCGCCGTAGCGATGATGAAGAAGCAAGCGGTGAAGGCGAGTCCGATGCGAAGGGCGAACACTCGGGGGTCTCCGGGCGAACGGCGTCTGACGGCCGTAGCATTCTTCGTCGCCCCCCCGGTGCTGTCAATCCGGACGGACACCGTGGACCCCGTGCTATAAAGACCGGATCGGAGTTTTCTTGAGTCAAGACGTGGTTCTCACCGCCCCCGTGCGCACCCCCATCGGCCGTTTC
This sequence comes from Acidobacteriota bacterium, assembly GCA_043740355.1. Classification (GTDB taxonomy): domain Bacteria; phylum Acidobacteriota; class Polarisedimenticolia; order Polarisedimenticolales; family DASRJG01; genus DASRJG01. Next base: position 3,605 of record JAYUCM010000389.1, read on the forward strand.
GGCGGCGGGCTCGCGTCGGTGTCGGCGGTCGAGCTCGGGATCGCGGCCGCCAAGGGTTCGCTCCTTTCCGTCGGGTTCGATCCGGTTGCCGTGGATCAGTCGATCTTCGGCCACGCGCGGCAGGCGGGTTGTGGCCCGAATTCCGCGCGACAGGTCTCGGTGCGCGCGGGGATCCCTGTCGAGAAACCGGCGTACGGGATCAACCAGGCCTGCCTGTCCGGCATGCAGGCGATCCTCGCGGCCGCGCGAGCGATCCGGTCGGGCGAGGCCGACGTGGTCTTAGCGGGCGGAATGGAATCGATGAGCCGCGTGCCGTTCGCGCTCGATACGCGCTGGGGCTCCCGGATGGGGAACATCGAGGTCGTGGACCTCATGTCCCGCGATGGGTTCCTCGACCCGCTTTCCGGGAAGATCATGGGTGAGACCGCGGAGACGCTCGCTTCGCAGTACGGCATCTCGCGAGAGGAGCAGGACGCGTACGCCGCCGAGTCGCAGAACCGCTGCGAGGCGGCCCGAAAGACGGGCCGGTTTCGGGACGAGATCGTCCCGGTCGAAGCGAACGTTGGGAAGAAGGCCGCCACGATCGATCGCGACGAGCATCCTCGCGACGGGGTCACCGCCGCTTCGCTGGCCAGCCTCGCGCCGGTGTTTGCGGCCGGAGGCACCGTGACCGCCGGCAACTCGAGCGGCATCACCGACGGAGCCGCCGCCATGCTCGTCATGAGCGCGGATGCCGCGAAACGCTTGAAGATGCCGCCGGTTGCCCGCATCGTCGGCTGGCGCGTCGACGGGGTGTCCCCCGAGATCATGGGAATCGGCCCCGTCCCGGCGGTCCGCGGGCTTCTCGCCGCGACGGGCTTGGCTCAGGACGCGATCGATCTCGTCGAGTTGAACGAAGCGTTCGCCGCGCAAGTCTTGGCGGTCGACCGCGAGCTGAAATTCGACCGGGAGCGCCTGAACGTGAACGGCGGCGCCATCGCACTCGGGCACCCGATCGGCTGCTCGGGAGCGCGGATCGTCGTGACGCTGTTGCACGAGCTCGTTCGTCGGAAGTGCCGCTACGGCCTCGCCACGCTGTGCGTCTCGGGCGGCATGGGCGGCGCCCTCCTGCTGGAGAGGCTATGACCTCGGGAGACAGGAGGTGAACATCAGATTCGTGGGGCACTTCGACCGCCGCGAGGACGGTTGGAAGTCCGACGAGGAGCGCGTCGCGACGGCGCTGGAGCGCGCCGGGGCGACCGTCGTACGGATCGGAGCGCTCGACAGGGACCTCGAGAACCGCCTCCTGAGGAGCGCTAGCGACTGGGTGCTCTTCGCCAAGATCGAGAGCCAGGATCCCGGCCTCGTGACCCTCCTTCGGAACCATCTCTCCCGTACAGGCTTCGCCCAGATCCTGTTCGACCTGATGGACTTCAAGGACCGGATCGTCCGTGGGGTTCCGTGGATCCGACGCAATCGCTTGTCGTGGTGGATTCCCATCGCCCGCCAGATGGACGTCGTCTTCCTGCGCGAAAAGGACAATATCGAGCGGTACGGTCGCCAAGGCGTGAACGGCTATTACCTGGACCAGGCTTGCGACGCCGACGAGTCCCCGGCGAGCGAGTCTCCACCGGGCATGTCCTGCGACGTCGCCTTCTTCGGAACTCAGTTTCCGGATCGCGTGCGCATGCTCAGTCGCCTCGGACGCGGACGGACGATTCGTATCTATTCCGACCGGCCGCGCTCGTGGATATGGAAAGGATTGAGCGCGGAATCGGCCGCGTATGGATTGCGGTTGGCGCAAGCGGTGGCCGGCGCGAAAATCGTCTACGGCGAGAGCGCACGAAGCGATATCCATGGCTACTGGTCCGACCGCGTGTACCGGATCCTCGGGCATCGTGGGTTCTTCCTGACCCGCTATGCCCCGGGCCTGGAGGATTTCTTCACGAATCACGAACACCTCGTCTGGGGACAAAACGATGACGACATCGCCGCGCTGGCGACCCGGTATCTGGCCGACGAACCGGCGCGTCGGAGGATCGCGGCAGCGGGTTTCGCGCACGTACGCGCGCATCACACCTACGATCATCGAGCCCGCGAGCTGCTGGGCGTTTTGGAGCGGACTCGTGGCCCCTCCTGACGACGCTGCGCGACCCCTTGAGCGGGGGGGGGGCTCGATCGGCACGACGGTCGCCGAAGGCCTCGCACGGATCACGCTCGACCGACCTCCGGTGAACGTCCTGACGACCGCGATGATGAGCGATCTCGCGGCGGCGCTGCGCCGCGTGGCGGCAGACGACGCGGTTCGCGTCGTCCGGCTCGACGCTGCGGGCAAGACGTTTTCGGCCGGGGTGGACGTCGGCGATCACCTCGGCGACCTGCTGCCCTCCATGATGGCCGCCCTCGCCGATCTGTTCGTCGCCTTCGACGGCGTGCCGCAGCCCATCGTCGCCGTGGTGCAAGGCGCGGCGCTCGGTGGCGGGCTCGAGGTGGTGCTCGGATGCGATCTCGTCGTTGCCTCCGAAAAGGCGATCTTCGGCCAGCCCGAGATCAAGCTTGGGGTCTTCGCGCCGCCGGCGACCGTGCTCCTCCCCCGCCGGATCGGCGTCCAAGCGGCTACGGCCATGCTCTTGACCGGCGAGAGCGTGAGCGCTTCCGAGGCCCGGCGGCTCGGCCTGGTCAACGAGGTATTCGCCCTCGAGGGTTTCGACGCGGCGGTGACCGCTTGGGTCGCAAGACTCTTGGCGCTCTCGGGGGCCGCGCTCCGTCATGCCAAGCGGGCGCTCCGGGAGTCTTCTCGGATGCCGGTGCAGGAAGCGCACGTCCACGTGCACGACATCTACATGAACGATTTGATGGCGACGGAGGATGCGCACGAGGGCTTGCGATCGTTCGTCGAGAAGCGTTCCGCGGTCTGGAAACACCGCTAGAGCGCGAGGGAGAGCTCATGGGTCTCGGCTCATCGTTCCAGGGTCTGGATTACGCCGACGTCGAGTCGCTCTTGAGCGACGAAGAGAAGATGATCCGCGACACCGTGAGGGCCTTTGTCACCGACGAGGTCCTACCGGTCATCGAGCACCACTTTCGCGACGGGACCTTTCCGAATCACCTCATTCCGGCGATCGGTGCGATGGGGCTCCTGGGCGCGAACTTGCATGGTTACGGCTGCGCCGGATTGGGCTCGGTCGCGTACGGCCTGATCATGCAGGAGCTCGAG
>JAYUCM010000390.1:0-16932 GCA_043740355.1 Acidobacteriota bacterium
TTCCACGAACGGCCTGAGTTGTCTTGAAAACGAGTTACTTCTTCGCGGCCTTCTTCTTGGTGGTCTTCTTCGCAGCCTTTTTCTTCGTTGCCATTTCTCTAGTCTCCTATCCCCGGTACCTTGCTGAGCACCGCCCGGGGTACGGGGCTCAAGATCTGGTGGCATCACCAAATCTCACCCCAATATAGAGGGTGCTCCGCCGGTGTCAAGAGGAATTCCGACCAATTCCCTTCGGCTACGCGACGGGGTTCGCCACGTTCGGCGAGTTGACTCCCGCGTTTTTGAACATCAGCAGCAGGCTCTGCTTGTCGACCGCCTTCACGTAGGCCTCGTCCGCCGTGACCACGTCGCGCTTCACGAGATCCAGGAGCGCGTCGTTCAGCATGATCATGCCGTGCTTGCGCGAGGTTTGCATGATGCTCGGAATCTGAAAGGTTTTTCCTTCGCGGATGAGGTTCGCGATCGCCGGCACGCCGATCAGGATTTCGTGCGCGGCGACACGGCCGCCGCCCTTGCGCTTCAACAGCGTCTGCGAAATCACGCCCTTCAACGATTCGGAGAGCATCACGCGGATCTGAGCCTGCCTGTCGGCAGGGAACTGGTCGATGATCCGATCGACCGTCGAGGGCGCCGTGGAGGTGTGCAGCGTGCCGAAGACCAAGTGGCCGGTCTCGGCGGTTTCGATCGCGATCGCGACCGTCTCGAGGTCGCGCATCTCGCCCACGAGCACGATGTCCGGGTCCTCGCGGAGGGCGGCCCGCAACGCGCGCTTGAAGCTCTGCGTATGGACGCCGACCTCGCGTTGGTTGATCAGGCACTTCTTGTTCTGATGCACGAACTCGATCGGGTCCTCGATCGTGATGATGTGATCGGTGCGGTGCCTGTTGACGTAGTCGACCATGGCGGCGAGGGTCGTCGACTTGCCGGAGCCGGTCGGCCCGGTGACCAGGACGAGCCCCTTCGACAGAAAACACAGGTCGAGTATTGCCTTCGACAGGCCCAGGTCCTCAACCGAAGGGATCTTGCTCGGGATGACCCGGAAAACCCCCCCGGGCCCCCGGCGTTCCGCGAAGACATTGCAGCGAAAACGGGCGACGCCCGGGATCTCGTGCGCGAAATCGGTGTCCGCGCCCGCTTCGAACTCCTGCTTGTACCGCGGCTGCATGAGCTGGAAGATCAGGCGCGCGGCCTCCTCCGACGAGCATTCCTTGGCGCCCGGCACACGGGTCATCTCGCCGTGTAGTCGCAGCATCGGGACCTCGCAGGGCGAGAGGTGCAGATCGCTCGCCCCGAGCTCGACCATGTACGCCAGATACGCCTCGATGGAGGGCGCGCCGGGACGCACGTTTCCGAGGTCGATCGGCTTCGGGCCCGCGTCGCGCATGCCGGCGGTCGTCGTGGCCGTGGCGGTCGCCGCGGCCTTCGCCGTCGTCGCAGTCGGTTCGGGCCTCGGGGCCGAAGCAGCGGCCTGCGCGACGATGCGCGCGACGAAGCCCTCCCGGCCGACCTCCGCCTCGACGGCGAAGACGCGGCCGTCGTCCAACGTGTACGCGAATCGCGTTGCGGCGCCCGTCCGGAGCGCGCCGCCCGCCTTGGCATCCGTCAGCTCGGTGATCAGCGTTAGGATCTGGGCACGCGACAGCGCGACGCGCGACACGGGCTTGTCCCCGTCGGGGTAGCGAAACGTCGGCATCGCGCCTTCTTTGAAGAAGAGCTCGCGCGCGCCTCGATCGGCCAGCGCGCGCAACATCGTGTCGAGCTGAGGCACTCCGGTCCTCCCCGGACCCGCATGCCCTCGCGTCGAGGGGCCCGGGACCGCCCAGCGAAATATAGGTTTCGGACGCGAAGAGGCCAGCGTGGGCGGAAACCCAATGCGGTTGCGGGCATTCAGCGCCCCGCGTAGCATGACCGGTCGGCCACTTTGGGAGAGGAAGACGATGAAACCGAAGACTCTCGGTACTGCCGCGGCGGTCGCCGCGACGCTCGTGGCGGCGGCCGCCGTGCATGGCGCACCCGAGAAATTGACGGACCCCGCAAAGCTCAACGCCAAGGCCCCCGAGACTTTCAAAGCCAGATTCGAGACCTCGAAAGGAATGATCGTCATCGAGGTCCACCGCGAGTGGTCTCCCCACGGCGCCGACCGTTTCTACAACCTCGTGAAGAACGGCTACTACGACGGCGTGAAGTTCTACCGGGTCGTGCCCAATTTCGTCGTGCAGTGGGGGATCCACGGCGATCCCGCAATCGCTAGCAAGTGGCTCAAGGCAAAGATCCCGGACGACCCGGTGAAACAGAGCAACAAGAGAGGGTGCATCACCTACGCCATGGGCGGCCCGAACACCCGCTCCGTTCAGCTCTTCATCAATCTGGGCGACAACGGGCGCCTCGACAGCACGGGTTTCGCACCTTTTGGCGAGGTGATCGAAGGGATGGACGTCGTCGACAAACTCAACGGAGAGTATGGCAACGGGCTGAGCGAGTTGCAGGGCCGCATCGCCGCGGAGGGGAACGCGTTCCTCGAGAAGACCTACCCGCATCTCGACGCTATCCTCAAGGGCAGGATCGAATGACGTCCGCCCGGCGGGCGCTCCTCGTCCTAGCGATAGGGATCGCGACTCTGGGTGTCGCGGAACGACAAGCGCGCCCCCAAGGCTGGTACGCCGACGTCGAGACCTCGCTCGGATCGTTCACGATCAAGCTGCTCCCGGAACAGGCTCCCCAGACCGTCGCGCATTTCGCCGCGTTCGCGGAAGGACGCATGGAGTTCGTCGATCCGTTCACCGGGACCAAGAAGAAAGTCCCGTACTACGACGGGATCGCGATCCACAAGACGGTTTTCTCGCAGCGATTCGAGGCCGGCGACATGACCGGCACGGGCCAGGGCATGCCGCTCGTCTGGGTCCCCTCCGAGCCGGGGCTCGTCAACTTTTCTCGTCCGTACCGTGTCGGGATGACGGCGGCCTCGATGAAGCGAATCAGCGGTGTGGTGTTTTTCATTTCGATCGTGGCCGAGCCGTACTTGAACGCTCGCCACAACTGTTTCGGCGAAGTCGTCGAAGGACGCGACGTGGTCGATCGGATCTGCCAGGTCGCGACCAACAACAGGGGGGCTCCGCTCGAGCCCGTCGTCATCAAACACATCGCCATCGTGAAATCGGGGGATCCGCCGCCTCTTGCCGCCCCGATTCCCTACGACCCCCCGGAGCCGGTCCTCGGCCTGAGACCCGACGCCAAGCCCTGATCCGACGGCCCGGTCGGCGGCTGGGGTGGGAATTCCAGCGTGAAGGTCGCACCGCGTCCCAGCTCCGACACGACCGACACGGCCCCGTCGTGCAGCCGCATGAGGTGTTTCACGATGGCGAGCCCCAACCCGGTGCCGCCCAACTCGCGCGAGCGCGCCTTGTCCGCCCGGAAAAAACGGTGGAAGACCTGTTCGAGCGCATCCGGCGGAATCCCCGCACCGGTGTCCTCGACCATGATACGGGGACGCCCTTCGGCCACCCCGCCCGCGATGCGCACCGCGCCGCCCGTCCGGTTGAACTTGATCGCGTTGTCGACGAGGTTCACGAGCACTTGCTCGAGGCGCCTCCGGTCCGCGATCAACGGGAAGGGGGAGGGGAGGTCGAGCCGGATCTCGACGCCCGCGGCGCGGGCGCGAAACGTGAATTGCCCGAGGACGTCGCGAACGACCTCCCACGCATCGAGGAGCCCGAGGTCCAGCGCGACCGCGCCGGTCTCGATCAACGAGAGATCCGTGAGATCGTCGATCAACGCCCCCATGCGGTCGGCGTGCTTGCGGACGATCTCGAGGAACCGCAGGCTCTCGTCCCTGTCCAGGAGGCGCTCGTCGATCAGGTTCTCGACGAACGCCTTGATCGACGTCAGCGGCGTGCGCAGCTCGTGCGAGACATCGGCCACGAACTCGCGCCGCACGCGCTCGAGCGCCTCGAGACGCGTGACGTCGAAGAACAGGATCAGCGCGCCGGCGGGCTCGTCGGGGGAGCTTCCGGCAAGAGGCGACACGCGTAGCTCGAACGAGCGCCCCGGGCCGGGGAGGTGGAGGAGCGTCTCGCGGATCTCGCCTCCCGGCGGGAGCGCCGCCTGAAGCTCACGGAACACCGCGGGGTCGCGCACGACCTCGGCGAGCAGCCGCCCCACCGGGTCGAAGGGCGTGCGGAAGAGCTGGCGGAAGGCGTCGTTGGCGATGCGTATCTTCCGGTCGGCGCCGAGAACGACCATGCCCTCCTTCATGGCAACGACCACCGACTGCAAGAGGCGGCTCTCGCGCTGGCCGTCGTCGACCCGGTCGGCCAGCTCGGCGACGAGCCGCGTGAGAGCCGAAGCCAGCTCTCCCGCGGCGCCGCGTCCTTCGACGACGAACGCCCGATGCGTGCTGTCCGCCAGGGCGGCGTCGACCTGCGCCGTCAGCGATTCGACCTGGCGATCGAGAGCGCGGTAGGCGAACCAGCCGACGGCGGACGGGAGCACGAGCGCCGTCGCGCCCAGGATCAACGCGAACCCGAACGTCTCGATGCCGGCGAGCTCTCCCCGCGACGCGACGCTCGCCAGCTGGAGCACGCCGAAGCCCAGCAGGACGACCGCCAGGAGCGTCACCCCCGTGAGCATCGCGAGAACGCGCGGCCGCCCGCTCATGCGCCGCTCCTGTACCGGTAACCGACGCCCACGACGGTTTCGATGCGCTCGTCGACCGGGGATCCCAGCTTCTGACGGAGGCGCCGCACGTGAACGTCCACCGTGCGCGTCTCGCCGGGGTAGTCGTATCCCCAGACGGTTTCCAGGAGCCGCTCCCGCGTGAGCACGCGGCCGCGCCGGCGGATCAGCTCGACGAGCAGGTCGAACTCCTTGCGTGTGAGCGAGAGGACGCGGCCCGCGACCTCGGCCCGGCGGGCGCCGACGTCGATGCGAAGCGCGCCGTCGGCCAAAACCTCCGCGCCCGAGGCATCCCTGTCGGACCGACGTAAGACCGCGCGGATCCTGGCGAGGGCCTCCTTCGGAGAGAACGGCTTCGTGATGTAGTCGTCCGCACCGAGGTCCAGCCCGGCGACGCGATCGGATTCGTCGATGCGCGCGGTGAGCATGATGACCGGGGTCGCCGCGGTGGCGGGTTCGTTGCGAAGGTGGCGGCACACCTCGAAGCCGTCCATGCCGGGGAGGTTGACGTCGAGCAGGACGAGATCGGGCGGCCGGTCGACGGCCATCCGCAGACCCCTAGCGCCGTCCTCGGCCGTTTGGACCTCGAAACCCCCGTCGCGCTCCAACTTGAGGCGCAGGGAGAGCGCGATGTCGGGATCGTCCTCGATCACGAGGATGCGTTTCACGGCGTCCCGTCCGCCGCGTCGTCACTGGTAATCGCCGGGTGCTTGATCACGCGCCCCTCCGCCATGAAGACGATCTGCTCGCCGATGTTGGTCGCCTGGTCGCCCATGCGCTCGAAGTACTTGGCCACGAACATCAGGCGGAGGGCCCGCGTGATCGTCTTCGGGTCTTCGATCATGAACGAGAGCAGCTCGCGGAAGACCTGCTCCATGCGCTCGTCCAGCTCGTCGTCCATGGCGATGACGGCGCGGCCGGCCGGCGCGTCGCGCTGGACGAACGCGTCGAGCGCGCCGCGGACCATCTGCTGCGCGCGGCGGGCCATCAACGGGATGTCGATGAACGGCTTCAGCTGCGGCTCGCCGTTCAACTCGATCGCGCGTTCGGCGACGTTGGTGCACAAGTCGGCGATCCGTTCGAGGTCGTTCGTGATCTTCATCGCGGTGATCACGAAGCGGAGGTCGCGCGCGACGGGCTGGTGCAGCCCGAGGATCTCCATCCCGATCTGGTCGATCTCGAGGTCGAAGCGGTCCACCTTCTCGTCGTCCCGGATGACGCGCCGGGCCAGATCCGAGTCGCGCCCGACGAGCGCGGAGACGACGTTCCCGATGGTCTCCTCGACGAGGCCGCCCATCACGAGGACCTTTTCCGAAAGGACGTCCAGCTGGTCCTGGAAGTGCCGCTGTAGCTTCTCCATGACTCCCTCTCGTCTAGCCGAAGCGGCCGGTGATGTAGTCCTCGGTCTGCTTCTTCGCCGGGTTGATGAACAGCTTCTGGGTCTCCTCGTACTCGACCATCGTGCCGAGGTAGAGGAACGCGGTGTAGTCCGACACCCGCGTGGCCTGCTGCATGTTGTGGGTGACGATGACGAGCGTGTAGCGGCTCTTGAGATCGAGCATCAGCTCTTCGACCTTCGCGGTCGCGATCGGATCGAGGGCGGAGCACGGCTCGTCGAGCAGGATCACCTCGGGTTCGACGGCGATCGCGCGCGCAATGCACAGCCGCTGCTGCTGGCCTCCCGAGAGGCCCAAGGCGCTCTCGTGCAGGCGGTCCTTCGCCTCGTCCCACAGCGCCGCGGCGCGGAGGCTTCGCTCGACGATCGGGTCGAGGTCGCGTTTTCGGTTGATTCCCTGGATCCGGCAGCCGAAGGCGACGTTCTCGTAGATGGACTTGGGAAACGGGTTCGACTTCTGGAAGACCATCCCGATCCGGCTGCGGAGAGCGTTCACGTCCAGGTGCGGATCGTGGATGCTGCCCCCCTCGAAGAGGATCGTCCCTTCCGTCCGGACGCCGTCCACGAGGTCGTTCATCCGGTTGAAGCAGCGCAGCAGCGTCGACTTGCCGCAACCCGAAGGGCCGATGAACGCGGTGATCTTCTTTTCAGGGATCTTCATCGTGATTTCGTGCAAGGCCCGCGCCTTCCCGTACCACAACGACAGGTTCTCGACCGTCAGGATCGGATTCTCGATCATAGAGCGCTGCCGGCGTACTTCCGGCGCAGCCGGTTGCGCACGATGATCGCCGCGAGGTTCACGATCGTGACGACCGCGATCAAGAGGAGCGCGGTCGCGAACACCAAGGGCTTCGTCGCCTCGACGTTGGGGGACTGAAAACCGACGTCGTAGATGTGGAAGCCCAGGTGCATGAACTTCCTCTCGAGGTGGACGAAAGGCGGTGTACCGTCCACGGGAAGCGCCGGCGCCAATTTCACCATGCCCACGATCATCAACGGAGCGACCTCGCCGGCGGCCCGCGCCATCGCGAGGATCATCCCCGTGAGGATCCCGGGAGCCGCCGCGGGGAGAACGACCTTCACGATGGTCTCGATCTTCGTGGCCCCGAGGGCGAGCGATCCTTCACGCACCCCCCGCGGCACCGCGGCCAAGCCCTCCTCGGTCGCCACGATGACCACCGGGACCGTGAGAAGCGCCAGCGTCAGCGCAGCCCACAGGATACCGCCGGTCCCGAACGTCGGGGTCGGAAGCGCGTCGGCGAAGAACCAACGGTCGATCGAGCCGCCGACGACGTACACGAAAAACCCCAGGCCGAAGACGCCGAAGACGATCGACGGGACGCCGGCGAGGTTGTTGACCGCGATGCGGACCACCCGGACCAACGGCCCCTGCCGAGCGTACTCGCGCAGGTACAACGCCGCCAAGACGCCGAGCGGCAGCACGGCGAACGACATCAGGAACACCATCATCACGGTGCCGAAGATCGCGGGGAAGATCCCCCCTTCGGTGTTCGACTCGCGCGGATCATCGATGAGGAACTCTCGGAGGCGCGAGGCGTAGACGGCCAGCTTGCCCGTCACGCCGAGGGTGTTCGGACGGACCGCGCGGACGATGGCCGTCTTCGGCACCTCTTTCCGAACGCCGCCGGCGGTCGCCACGACCAGCGACCCGTCGGCTCGTGTTTCCGCGACGAACCCGTAGAAGTTTCCCCACTCCAACCGCTCGAGGACGACGGCATCCGGCGGGTAGGCGCGCGAAACGATCTCGGACTCGTCGATCCAACGGAACTCCGCTCCGCCCAGGTCCCTGTTTCCGACTTTGAGCTTCAATCGGCTTGCCGGCGCCGACTTCGCATCCTCGCGGGGGATCTCCTCACGGTCGTGCACTTCGCCCAGCACCTTCGTCGCGTCGGCGAGCGTCAAGGCGACGATCGGCCGCGGCCAGAAGGCGCCGGCGCCGTTCCAGATCAGCAACGCGAGGAGGCCGGCAACGAGAAGCAGGTTCAACGCAAGCGTGCCCCCGGTGAGCCACGTCATCGCGCGGCCTACGAGATCGGAGGGGCGTTGCTTCTCGGCCATCGATTGTTCCTAGAGCGAGGAGTATTTGCGGCGGAGGCGCTGCCGCACCAGCTCAGCCGCCGTGTTGACGGCGAAGGTGAGCAGGAAGAGCAACAGGGCGGCGAGGAAGATCGTGCGATAGAGGGTGCCTCCGGCGGGGGCCTCGGGGATCTCGACGGCGATGTTGGCCGAAAGCGTCCGGAAGCCGTTGAACGGGCTCACATCCATGATCGGCGTGTTCCCCGTCGCCATCAGCACGATCATCGTTTCGCCGACGGCGCGGCCGAACCCCACCATCACCGCGGCGAAGATACCGGGGCTGGCGGTCGGGAGAACCACGCGGGTGACCGTCTGCCAGCGCGAGGCGCCCAGCGCGAGCGAGCCCGAGACCAGGTTCCGCGGGACGTTCGAGAACGCGTCCTCGGCGATCGCGAAGATGATGGGGATCACCGCGAACCCCATGGCCAGACCGACCACGATCGCATTGCGCTGGTCGTAGCGGACGCCGAACGCTTCGAGCAGCCAGGTCGGAAACGTCCCGCCGAGCGCGGTCCGCTCCAAGAGCGGCTCGAGGCCGAGACACCCGGCGCCCGCGAGCGCCAACACGACGATGAAAAAGAAAACCTCGGAGCCCGCGGGAACCCGGGCGCCGAAACGCCGCATCACCCGTTCCCACGACGCCCCGGCCAGCAAGATGGTGGGCGGGAGGACGAGGATCATGAGGGCCAGCGCCGGCAGCACGCGCTCGAGTAGCGGCGCCAGCCACAGCCCCGCGAGAAAGCCCAAAACCACGCTCGGCAGCGACGCCATGATCTCGACGACCGGCTTGACGACGGCCTTCAACGACGGGTGGAGGAACTGCGAGGCGTACATCGCCGACAGCACGCCGAACGGCACCGCGAGGAGCAGGGAATAGACGGTTCCCTTGAGCGTTCCGAACAGGAGGGGGGTCAACGACAGCTTCGGCTCGAAGTCCTCGGTCCCCGACGACGACTGCCAGGAGTACTCGGGCCCCTCGTACCCCTCGTACCAGACCTTGCCGAACAGCGCGCGGAAGCTGACCTCGGGATGAGGGGCGGCGATGGCGAGCGCCGCGGAAGCGCCGGCGCCGGCGACGAGGGCGCCGTCGGCCTTCGGGGCGTAGGCGATCGCGGTGGCGGCGGGGACGGGGGCCCGCCCGGACCAGAGCACGCGCTCGGACGTCGAGTACATCAGCGCCATCGCGCCGCTTGCATCCAGCGCGAGGAACCCTTTCCCGCGCGGGGACGGGGCGAGCGCGCGCACGGAGGCTTCCAGGTTCGGAAATGATCGCGCGCGGCAGAGCGAGCGGTCGGTGCCGCGCAGCTGTGGAAACCACACTTCGATCGCTCCGTTCTCGCGTCCCACGACGAGCGATCTGTCGCCAATCAGAAGCGTGAGCGCTGTGATGGGGAAGGGGGACGGCGGCGAGAGCAGGAGCTCGGTCGGCCTGCCGTCCCCCTTGACGCGAAACCAGCCGACGCGCCCGTCGACGAGCCCCGCGTACAGATTCGCCTGCGCGACGTCGAGAGCCAACGAGGTCACCCCCGCGGGGAGGACCGCGGTGCCGTGCGACGAGGCATGGACGACTTCGCCGGTCATCGCGTTCGTGGTCGCGGTCTCGCGGACGAGCACGAGCGCGTCGTCGGCCGTGGCCCCTGCCACGACGAGGCTCTCCCCGTCGGCGGAAACCTGGGCGGCCGCGCGCGTGATGGGGCGACGCGCGGCGTCGACGATGACGACCGACGCCGCGGGAAGCGCGGCGGCGACGGTGCGGCGCCCGGCGGTGAAACTGGCCGTGAACGCGACGCGCTGGACGATCACCCGTCCGTCCGACGTGGCGATCACGAACGCCGTCGATCCGGGCGGCACCGAGACCGCGGCGGGGTCCACGGCGCCGGGAATCACCGCGACATCCGCGAGGAGCTCGCCGGTCGCCAGACGCGCGACGCGGACGTGGCCGTCGGCATCGAGCGCGGCGACGAGCTCGCGGTACTCGTCGGTCAACACCGCGAGCGCTGTGCCGCCCGGGATCTCATGGACCTTCTCGGTCGCGACCCTCGCCCGTACGACGAGCGGCACGACCTCGTGGACGATGAAGAAGAGGATGCCGAGGATGCTCGCGATGATCGCGAGCCCCCCGGCGGTGACGATCCATCGCGCCGCCTTGTCGGCCAACAGACGGCGCGGCGACGTCCGTTTCACTTCACTTCAGCTTCGGCAGCTCCTCGGCGACGTGCTGGCCGAGGAGCGGAAGATAGCCGTCCTTGATCACGATCTCCTGGCCGTCCTTCGAGAGCACGAAGGCCAGGAATTCCCGGACGAGCGGTCCGAGCGCCTTGTTGGGCGCCTTGTTGACATAGATGTAGAGGAAGCGGGCGAGCGGGTACTTCCCGGTGTAGACGTTCGCCGCATCGTCGGCGACGGACTCACCGCCGTCTTTCGCGGCCAGCTTGAGTGACTTCACGTCCGAGGTCTTGTAGCCGATCCCGCTGTAGCCGATTGCGTACTTGTCCGCGGTAATGCCCTGGACGACCGCGGCGCTGCCGGGCTGCTCCTTGACGGTGTCCTTGTAGTCCCCCTTGTAGAGGGCGTGCTCTTTGAAGTAGCCGTAGGTGCCGGACGCGGAGTTGCGGCCGTAGAGGCTGATTGGCTTGGCGGCCCACGTTCCGGTGAGGCCGAGCTGGCCCCACGTGATGATGTCGTCGGGCGCGCCCCCTTTGCGCGTCTTGGAGAAGATCGCGTCGACCTGCGACATGGTCACCTCGTCCAAGGGATTGTCTTTGTTGACGAAGACGGCGAGCCCGTCGACCGCGACGCGGACGGCGGTCGGTTTGTAACCGTACTGCTTCTCGAAGCCGTCGATTTCCTCGGGCTTCATGAGGCGGCTCATGGGTCCGAGCTGAGCCGTCCCCGCGATGAGCGCGGGCGGTGCGGTCGACGAGCCCTTCCCCTCGACCTGGATCTTGACCTTGGGGTATTGCTTCTTGAACGCCTCCGACCAGAGGGTCATGAGGTTGTTGAGCGTGTCCGAGCCGATCGCGGTCAGGTTCCCGGACACGCCGCTCGCCGCGGAATAGCCCTTGATGCTCTTTTCCACCTCGACTGGCTCGGCTGCCGCCGGCAACGAGGCGAAGAGAATGCCCGCTACGGCGACCGGGACGAGGATCTTCGTGTGCTTCATCGCGTGTTTCTCCTTGATGGCGATCAGAACTGCACGGTGACCTGGACGCGAAGCTGCTTGTCCTTGAGCTCGGTGCCCGCGACCAGGCGCTTCGTCGGCTCGAGGCCGGGACTGACGTTGCGGAGAGCCAAGCCGCCCGCCGGCAGCGCCGCGAAATTCTTGCCGAACTTGATCTCGCCGAGGTCCGCCTGGACTTTCAAGTTGTGGCCCTTGATGTAATAGCCGTAAACGAGACGCATCTCGGTCTGCTCCGCGTCGGCGACGCTCTTGTCCGGCTCCACCTGGGCGTAGCGCAGCGCCAGCTCGTGCTTCTTCGGCTGCACCATCACACCGAGCTGCGCGTGCCATCCCTGAGCCTTGACGTCGGCTCCCGCGGCCGGGTTCTTCTGCTCGTCCTTCTGGATGAAATACTCTCCCATCGCGAAGAGCCGGCTCCAGCGCCATGCGATCTCGAAATTGGCCGCGGTCTCGTTGTCCGCGTCCTCGAAGACGCCGGCCGTCGCGGTGCCCCGCATCACCTCGCCGCCACGATAGCCAAGGCCCACGTGGAGCACGTTCTTGTCGGAAGCATCGTTGGCGGTCTCGAAGAGCTTGTACTCGCCGAGAGGATCGATCCACACCCGCGCGGCGTACATCTGCTTTTGGTCTTCCTGCGGGTTGTTCTGGCCGGAGCCGTTGAAGAATCCCACCTGGTAGCCGAACTTCTTGTCCCAGATGCTGCCCAGGAGCATCAGCCCGATGTCCCGGCTGACGGCGAACTTTGAGTTCGTGATCGACCGGTCCACGAACTCCTGCCGCGTGTCCGAGGTCAGCTCTTGCAGACCGAACGGCACTTTGTACTGGCCCAAGCGCAGGGTGGCGGCGGTGTACTTCGCGAACTCGACGTACGCGTCCGTCAGGCGGGAGTTGTTGACGTTGTTCGTGGCGTCGGTCTTGAGCGGGCCGAGCTCGAACTCGAACTTGTACTTGAGCCACGGCTTGTAGACCGTGCCCTGAATGTACGGGCGGAGCTTGTGGACCGAGAACGCAACCGACGTCCCATCGGCGATGCCGACGCCCGACCCGGCCGTGTCGGCGTCGTACTCGTGCTTGTCGTCGATCGTCGCGCGGAACTGGCCCCACGCGCCTAAGGTCAGCGCGTTGTCGCCCGACTTGAACGTCACGAACCCCTGCGATCCGTCGGTCGTGGTCTCGGGCTTCGGCTCGTCCTCCGCGAGGACCGGCATAGCCAGCGTCGCGCCCAGGATCAGCCCGCCGATCGGCATTCTCCACCTGTTACCGCTCACATTGCCTCCGCGCTTCGCCCGCCCGCGCCCCGGTCACCCCTGTTGTGCCCCGGTCGGAGCCGACGAGTCCATTCAAGAGTCTCGCATTTGCGAGCATGTAACGCGGGTGTAAACGCGGTGTTAATTAACTCTCGAAAAGCCGGGCTCCCCGATCAGAACGTCCACTGGAACTGGATCGTTCCCAGGAGGTTCTTGTCGCCTTGCAGTCCCGGAAAAGCGGTGTCGTCGAGGAAATTCGCGGTGGCATTCGCCAGCTTGACCGCGAAGCCCGAGGAGCCCTCGGCGTTCAAACCGATGTCGAAACTCGACACCGATGCCGAGATCTGCA
Source organism: Acidobacteriota bacterium (assembly GCA_043740355.1). Lineage (GTDB taxonomy): Bacteria > Acidobacteriota > Polarisedimenticolia > Polarisedimenticolales > DASRJG01 > DASRJG01. Next base: position 12,942 of record JAYUCM010000390.1, read on the forward strand.
TCGTGTGCCGGAAGAAATAGTACGCGTAGTTGAGCGTGGTCTCGCTGCGCTCGTCCTTGTCGAGATCACGGTCGTTGTCGATCCATGAGTAGCGCGCGGATAGCTCGTGATGATCGGTCTTGCCGAGGCGCAAGCCCGCCTGCACGGTGTATCCGCTCTGATCGCACGAGAACCGGCCATCGATGAAGGCCCCATAGCACGAGGCCGGAAGGTCGAACCCCTGCTCGACCTCGATCTTCCGCTGGTAGTACTCGAGGAAGATGTTGGCCCTCTGCCGGAAGAAGATCCCGACGTCGCCCTCCAAGCGGGTGTTTTTCACGTCGCTCTCGGGGATCTGGGGGTTCAACCGGAAGGGCGTGTCAGCGGACTGGTACCAGCTGATGCCGCCCTGGAAGCGCACGCTAAGCGACGGCGGCTGATCGATGACGTCTTCGACGTCCAGATACGGTCCCGACGAAGTGGCCGTCAGGCGCGCCGCGTAGGCGAGGCTCTTGTCGAGGTTTTGCGCCTGAGCGAGCCCCGTTCCGTTGAAGAGGCCAACTTTGTACTGAACGATCTGGGTGTCGGTCCCACCGTGGAACATGACGCCACGGTCGCGTCCCGGCGCGAAAAAATCCGACGCGATCCCGCGCGAGGTCATCTGGAGCCGGTTGTCCGATACCAGCTCCTGGCGCCCAAACGGCACCTTGAACTGGCCGATCCGCGCGCGCGCCGTCGATTTCGGCGCCAGGTCCACATACCAGTCGAGGAGCTTCAAGGACCGGCCGTCCTGCTCCTGCACCCCTTGGGTGACGTTGACGCCGGGAAAATCCAGGACCCCACCTTCGCTTTGCACCGCGGGGATGAAGATGCTGCGCAGTCCTTCGTCGTTTCCCGCCAGGTCCACTTCGAGCACGTATCGCACCCAGGACTTCCACAAAGATCCCTGGGCGATCAGGCGCAGCCGGCGAACCTGGAACGACGGCTCGGTGCGGCCGGCATTCTCGATCGAGAAAGGCGGAAACGTCTGAGCGAGATTGGACCGCCGCCACAGGTCGCGGCTGAGCTCTTGGAATCGGAATTGGCCGTAGAAGCCGATGTTGATCTTGGTGTTTCCGTCCTCGGAGGAGATCGTCACGCCCTTCCCGGCGTCGGTCTCCACGGTCGTTTGCGCCTGGGCCGCGCGGACCGCCGCCACGCACACCAACGCCGCCACCCCTCCCACCCCTCGAAGCCTCATGGCACGAACCTCGCCGCCTGCCAATCGTGACGACGCTCGCCTTGAGCGGCGCCCGACCGGGCGGGCGGGACTCTAGAGCGGGTATGTCACGAAGCGGTGACACGCGGGGAACGACCGCGCGACGGCTCCCTCCGGCACGTTCACACAACGGTCACACATCCTTCAAAGAACCGTCTCCGTCGAGGCGTCTCATATCCATGGGTCGAACACTTCATCCACAGGAGGAGAGTCCGTGAAGAAAATTGCAGTCGGAGCGGTCATCGCGCTGGCGGCCGCAGCTTGTGGCGGCGAGGCGTGGGCGCAAGCTTGTGCGAACCCGTGCGCCGTGCCGCAGGTGCATATCGTCTACTTCGGCGCGACCGCGGTGAACCCGTCCATCAACCTCGCCATGAAGACCCTTTACGGCGATCCGATCAAGGCATGCACAAGCGTCATCAACACCTACCGATGTCTTCGCGACCTCAATAACGACACCATTCCGGAGACCTGCGTCCAGGCCTACGTCGGCTCCAACCTGGGATCGTGCGAAGGCGTCGACGCGATGGACAACAAGTCGTCTGCGTTCAACGTCTGCGACCCGAACGGCGTGGGTGGGGCCGGCGGAGTTATTGCCGCGGGTCTTCTGAACGACGAGGCCGGCAACCCGCTCTACGCCAACTACTCGGGCTCCGACGTGTCGTACTCGCTCTGTGAGCCCGTCGTGACCGGCGGCGTCATCAAGCGCCCGACCGTCTTCGACGACACCGAGCAGAACGTCTTCGTCAACGGATTCGCCTTCATCGTGAATCGTGGCATCGAGGCGGTTCTCGATCCGCGCGGCAAGTCCGTTCCCGCCGGCGGCTGCCCTTACGGCGGCGTCGACTGCGTACAGCCCAACCTTTCTATCGACCAGGACACCGGCAAAGCGATCTTCGCGAACAACAACCTCTGCGACTGGCGCTGGATGAGTAAGGATGTCGACAACACCGTCGCCCGGAACATCGGTACCGTCATGCGTAACCGCCTTTCGGGGACGCGCCGCAATCTCAACGTGACGGTTCTCGGCAACCTCGCTCCCGGCCAGGGGAACATCTACGAAGCCGGAAGCGGCGGCATGGTCACCGACGTCAATACCAACCTGTGGTGCGGGACAACGGCCGCCAAGTGCGGAGAGAACCAGGCGACCGGCGTCACCGGCGGCGGCGCGGTCTCCGCGGTTTGCACCGGCACCAATGCGAACACGATCTCGCTCGGTTACATCGGGGTGGATCGTCTGGTCCTGGCCGACAACGGTACCCCTGCGGACCCCCACGACGATCTCCCCGTGCGGAACCTCGTGACCGACAACTACGATCCGATCAAGTACGAGGGTGCCGTGTTCAACAAGGCGAACACCCGCTGCGGCCGTTACAACTACTGGTCGATCGAAAAGAACTACTACGACAACGACTCCAACATCGCGATCAACGGCCGCGTCGGGTACTTCTTCCCAGCCGGAAGCGTTAAGGACAAGGCAATCAAGGAGTTGATCAGCCAGGTCGCCGCCGACGCGGTGAGCGACCCGACGCTGATCCCGCTCGCCAACATCTACTTCTCGCGCGCGCGGGACGGCGCACCGCCGTTCCCCAGCAAGCCCTACAACGTTTTCTGCGACCAGCCGTAAACGGGAGCCTTTGATGAAGCGCAACGTGAATTCGATGCGACGCGCGAGAACGCGTCTTCTGGCTGCGACGGCCGCCCTCGGGGCGATCGTCGGCCCCGCATGGGCGGCGGACACGTGTCTCACGCCCGATCCGGGCGACGTCTATTACGTCGCGTACCAGAACAACCCCGCGGGTCCCGAGTACATCGTGGACCTCGGGCCCAAGGATCAGTTCCTGACGGCCACGACGAAACTGACCTTCCTCGACATCCGGGTCGCAGACTTTGGCACGGTGTTCTCCCCGACGGCGCCGAACCTCTGGATCGGCCTCTTCGGCGTGCGTAATCCCGTCACTCGCGATGCGATCGTCGCGGCGAACGGGCCGAAGGACCAGTTCACCCTCGACAACAGCTCGATCGTCGGGGCCGGGCAGCAGATCGACTCGTGGGCCACCGGCCTCCCGCAATTCGCCAGCGAAGTCGGCGGTGGTCCGTGCAGCCTGAACGCCGGCAGGTTCCCGGGTCGGGTGTTCGGCTCCTACCAGGACACGCTGAACAGCCTGACGCAGGGCGGGATCTCCGGAAATCTCGGGTGGAACGTCGAGACGCGGCTTTCAAACAGCACCGGCACGCGCACGGCGACGGCGAAGATCAAGTTCTTCGACTCGCAGGCCAACCCTGCCGCGGGCACCAGCTCGCGGAGCCAGATCGGATACTTCAAGGCCTACACCGACGGGACGGCCGAGTACTGGCCGGATTTCGACGGCGACCTCCTTCCGGACGTCGCGATCGGAAGCGATCCCGAAGCTGACAAGTGCATCCAGGTCAGCAGCCCCGACAACACCGACGCGGACGCCGACAATCACGCCGCGCCGTGCGACTGCCAGGAGGCCAACCCGGCGGTGTGGGGAGCGATCCCGACCGAGGCCCGTTCGATCACGGTCGCCACCGACAAGACGACGATCAGCTGGACCGCACCGACGGTGTTCTTCGGCTCTTCTCCCGTATACGACGTCTTCCGGGGGCAGCAGCCTTCAATCGGGGGCGTCCCGGTCTATAGCTGCTTCTCGCCCAACCAGGCCGGTGCCTCGGTGACCGACGCAACGGCGCCAGCCCCCGGGGACCGTCCATTCCTGTACCTCGTCCGAGCCC